>CAZKXY010000025.1:0-19238 GCA_964556925.1 uncultured Planctomycetales bacterium
TCCGCGCGCCGCGCGAACGGGCCATCCTGGACGTCTTTGCCGACACCATCCCGGTCGTGGCTGGGACGCCCGCCGCCTGGAAAGCGGCCGGACAGTTGGCGGCGGGGGCCCGCGCTCGTGGCAAGACCCTGCACCTCATTGACTGCTATCTTGCTCGCCTCGCCAGCGAGCATCGTCTGGCCGTGTTAACCTGCGATCGCCATTTTGAGACGCTGCAGACATTGGTCCCCCACCTCTCCGTGCAGTGCGTCCTCTCCTCCTCGCACTGAACATCAGAAAATCGGAGGGAAGTCGGCAACACAGGTGTCAGACACCTTTCCCGCTTTGAAAGGTGTCTGACACCTTTTGCTGTAATGACTCCATGAAGCGGGTGGCTGTGGGACTCGTTGTCATCGTGGGGGCCGCCGTCGTGGCGATGGGGATCTTCCTCGCGACGTTTGACGCGGACCGATTCAGGCCGCTCGTGGTCAGCAAGCTCCAGGACACGCTGGGCAGGCCGGTGGCGCTGGAGCGGCTCTCGCTCGGATGGCAGGGCGGGATCGCGCTGCAGCTTCGGGGCGTTGCGCTCTACGAGGCCGCGGCGCAGCAGGAGCCGATGGTCAGCGTCGAATCAGCGAGCGCCCTCGTGCGGCTGCTGCCGCTGCTTCGCAAGCAGCTCGAGGTCTCCTCCGTGGTGCTGCACCGGCCGATGATCCGCGCGGTGCGGGATGCGCAAGGCCGAGTCAACCTGCCCGCCCTCGCCGCCGCGAGCCCTGCTGCATCCGGCCAAACGGGCATAGCTGCCGCCCAGTCCGCCGCGCCCAGCCGACCCGCTCAACCCTCGTCGCCCAGCCAACCGCCGGTCGCCTTCAAGATTGCCTCGCTGCGGATCAACGATGGCACGGTGCACTGGACCGATGAGCAGTCCCGCCCCAGGGTGGAGCTGTGGCTGCGGCAACTGGACGTGACCGTGACGAACATCGCGCCCGGCCGGCCGATGGATGTGGAGCTCCACGGCGCGCTGGCCAGTGAGCGGCCGAACCTCTCGCTCAGCGGCCGGATGACGCTGCCGGATGCCGGCAAGGCCGGATCACTGGAGCGGCTGCGCTTGAGCCTGGAGCGCCTTCCGCTTGAGGGGTTGCTGGCGGACACGGCGGCCGCGGAGCCGCACCTGCGCGGGACGCTCAGCGCGACGTTGGAAGGTAGCACGCCGACGCTGGCTCCGGACCAGATGACCAACGCACTCTCAGGCCACGGGGGTCTCAAGCTGGATGAGCCGCGGATCGCGAATCTGAACCTCCTGCGGGCGGTGTTTGACAAGCTCTCGATGCTGCCCGGCTTGGTGCAGGCGCTCGAAGCGCGCCTGCCGGAGTCCTACAAGGCCAAGCTCGCGGCGACGGATACGGTCTTGCAGCCCATCGATCTCTCAATGACGTTGGAGCAGGGTCTGATGCGGTTTGCCGACCTGTTCGTCCAGACTGACACCTTCGGGCTGGCCGGCTCAGGGGGTGTGAGTCTGGACGGTGACGTGGATGTGCAATCCCTGCTGCGGATCGAACCGGCCTTTTCGTCGGCGATCATCGCGAGCGTCAACGAGCTGCAATCGCTGACAAACGCCCGCGGCGAATTGGAGCTGCCGGTGCGGATTCAGGGGCGTGTTCCGCGCATCACGCCAGTGCCTGACCTGCAGTATGTCGCCTCCAAGGTTCTCGTGACCAAAGCCACGGACTTGCTGGGCCAGCTGCTGCGCCGGGAGGGCGAGCCATCGCCGGAGGCTCAGCCGCCCGGGGGACAGCCCCAAACGCCCCCGGAACCCGGCGAGCTGCTCGGGCAGTTCCTGCGCCGGGCCCTCGAAAAGAATTCGCGCTAAAAAGAATTCGCGCTCACCCTTGACGCTCCCGCGCGCGCTCAGGTAAGCTTACAAACAATTGTAGTTCCGGTGTCAGACACCGGCGATGTCGGTCGTTGACATTCTCGACAAAGGCAAACTCAGCGTAAGCTGAGGGCGCAAAGCTACAGGTCCGGGGTCAGACACCTGACCCGGGGCCCGACACCGTCAGGTGTCAGACCCCGACTGGATGGCTGGGCTACCGAAGGAATGGACCTACTCGGTCGACATCTTGCTGAGGCGACATCCCCGCTTGGAGCGGGGATGTCGCTGTTTTTATTTGCGGTCGTGACCGCCTGTTTTGTGGCCATGACGGTCACAATGGTGGTCACCGCCCGCCACCTGCGCGCCACGCTGCACCATCTGAGCGCGATCCTCCCTGAAGCCGGACGGGCGGTGCGGGAGATCAACCGGCTGTTCCACTCCACCAACCGGGCCGCGCGCCGGCTGGAGGGGCTGCTCGATGACGTCTGGGCGGCGGCGTCGGGCGCGTTCGACCGGCTGGCGCTCCTCAGGCGCTCCGCGCAACGGTTCTGGATGGCACGAGCACGCAACGGGGCGGGGGCGGATCCCCACCCGCATCACCGGAGTCGGTCGGGACATAGGAGGGTGAAGGGATGAAGGACACGCGCAGGCGTGGCAGGACGTTCCGCACGGCGGCGTCGTTTGCGCTTGGGGCGACGGTCGGCAGCCTCCTCGCGCTGCTCTACGCGCCCGCCTCGGGGCAGGCGACCAGGAGACGGATCGCCATGCGGCTGCGGACCGCGCGGCGAAACGCCATCCGCCAGCTTGGGCAGACCAAGCGGGTGCTGCGGATCCAGGCGCAGCAGGTGGGACAAGCGGCCCGGGGCTGGTTGACGAATCATCTGCCCCAGGCAAACGGCAACGGCCGGCAGGTCGCGCGTCGCCGCGCCGTTCGACACGCGCACGCCGCGTAAGACAGGAAAAGGAAAAGTGCCAGGCACTTTTCCACAGGACAGGCACGTTTCGAAGCGGAAAAGTGCCTGGCACTTTTCCTATAACGGCAGCCTTCGGGCTGCCGTTTCTTGTCGGTCGCCTGGTATAATACCCTCCTCGTGGCGGATGGCACACCGAGGGGGAGCGGACGATGTGGCGACTGGTGATGGCGGGGGTGGCCGGGCTGCTGCTGGGCAGCCTGGCGCGGGCGCAGGAGCCTGTCCAGCCGAAGGCGTTCAAGGAGCTGCCGATGGAGACGGTCCGGGGCAGCTCCTTTGTGTTGCCGAAGGAGTACGGGCGGCTGGTGGATGTCATCGTGGATTCGGGAGTGCACTACCTCTATTTTGAGGACCGAGCCGGCACCATCCGGGTGGTGCTGGTTGGCCCGCGCGGCGCGGTGCAGCGCTCGCGCAATACCTTGCAGCTCCTCACGCCTGACATCTACGTGGTGAAGCGCGAGCGGGAGGCCTCGTGAGCCCTCGCGTCCGCTACGGCTTCGACGAGCGCCACCGGTTTGTGGTCGCCACGCAGTCGCGCGGCCGGCGTCAGTCGATCCGCCTCGCCGAGGCCGTCCTGCTCGTCGATCGTCAGAACCGCTTGATCGCCCGCGCGGACGATGCGACCGACGTGACCTTGGATGGCGCCTGGGCGTTGACCCCGGGCCACGAGCTCGCGCTGACGCTGGACGAAACGGCCAGGCAGGGCCGGCGCACCCTGCTGTTGCAAGGCGCGGTGGCGCAGGCCGACGCGCATGCGCTCATCTTCGCGCTCCGCCAGCGAGAGCACGAGCATCTGCGCACGGCCAACCGGCTGACGCTCACCGGCCGGTGGCAGGCGGATGCGCGCAACCGCCTGACGTTTCTCGCCGAGAAATCGGATGGATTGGAGGACCGGCTCACGTTTCAGGGCGGCTGGGAGGTGGGCCGGCGTCACGAGCTGCTGTACCGCTACCGCCAACCGGGCGGGCGCGGCCCTGGAAGATTCGAGCACACGCTGCGGTTTGCGGGTCATTGGGACGTCACGGCGTCCGACCAGCTGGTGTACCGCCTGAGCGGCTCCGACCGCTCCGCGTTTGAGTTTCGGGCCAGCCTCCAGAGCCCGTCACTGCTCGCCAGCGACGACCGGCTCGTCTATCAGGTGGGGATCGGGCTGTCCCGAGGCGTCCGGCGCCGGCGCGTCGAGTTGTTCGGCGCCTGGAAGATCAATCGGGACCTGTCGGTGTCCTTCGAGATGCCGTACGCCGATGGCCGGGTGGAATCGATCCGGTTTGAGGGCCGCGTCTCCGTCACCTCCAGCGACCGCATCGCGATCGCGCTGCAGAACCGCCGGCATGAGCCGGTTGGCCTGACCGTCACCTTCACGCGGGATCTGAGCCCGGATGCCCGCCTGTTCCTGCGCCTTCGGAAAGACGCGCAGGAGCGTTCCGCCATCGGCGGCGTCCAAGTCCGGTTTTGACCATGGCATCGCCGTTTCCCGTGTCCTCCCAGAAGCAGCGTGAGCTTGAGACGCTGATGCAGCGGCTGGGGGTGCAGGAGCAGGAGTTGGAGGAGACCTTTATCCGCTCCGGCGGGCCGGGCGGCCAGAACGTGAACAAAGTCTCCACCTGCGTGGTGCTGCGGCACCGGCCCAGTGGCCTTGAAGTGCGCTGCCAGCGGGAGCGCTCCCAGGCGCTCAACCGGTTCCTCGCGCGCCGCCTGCTGCTCCAGCGGCTCGAAGCGCAGCGGCTGGGTCAGATGAGCGCCGAAGCCCAGCGCATCGCCAAGCTCCAGCGGCAGAAGCGCAAGCGGTCCAAGCGCGCCAAGGAAAAGGTGTTGGCGATGAAGCGGCTGCGGGCGCAGACGAAGCGGTTGCGTCGAGCCCCAACGCCAGACGAGTAATGCAAAAAGGTGTCAGGCACTTTTCCCGCTTTGAAAGGTGTCTGACACCTTTTAGAATGGGGGGTGCCCATGCGAAGAGCGCTGTGCCTTGCCACGCTGGTCGCCGGATGGAGTCTGCTGGTGGCCGCTGAGAGCCAGACGGCCCGCCCCCACACCAACCCTGGTGTGGGGGCCCGCCCCCGGGCGACCATCGAGACGCCCAAGGGCCGGATCGTGATCGAGCTCTACCCCGAGCAAGCGCCGATTACGGTGGCCAATTTCATCAAGCTGGCCAAGCAGGGATTTTACAACGGGATCCTCTTCCACCGGGTCATCCCCGGCTTCATGGTGCAGACCGGCGATCCCACCGGCACCGGGATGGGCGGGCCCGGCTACACCTTTGTGGATGAGTTTTCGCCCCTCTTGCGCCACGACGGAGCCGGGGTGGTCTCGATGGCCAATGCCGGCCCCAACACCAACGGCAGCCAGTTCTTCATCACGCTGGCGGCGACGCCCTGGCTCGATGACCGGCATACGGTCTTCGGCCGCGTCGTCGAAGGCCACGAGGCCACGGAAGCGATCGCGGCGGCGGAGCGGGACGCCAGGGACCGGCCCAAGATCGACATCCCGATGACCCAGGTGACGATCCAGGAGTAGCGGATCGCGCGGGCGGCGTGGCCATGCTGACGGGCTTCGGGTTTGTGGTGTTGGGCGTGCTGATCCTGTTCTACCCCCAGATCCTGGTGGCCATGATTTCGGCGCTGCTCATCCTCTTCGGTTTGGGCATGATGCTCACGAGCTGGCAGTTCCGCCGCCTGCGCCGGCACTCCACTTCCCGGTTTATCAACTGGATCATCCGCTGGTGACCGATGCGCCCGCGGGTGCTGGTCGTGTACAAGAAAGACGCCTACCGACAGCACCTTCAGGAGCAGCGGGATCCCCACCTGATTCGGCTGTTGCGCCGAGGGCATCCGGATGTGGTGGAGGCCCAGCGGGCCCACCAGGTCCACGAGGAAGCGATCGAGGCGATTGTGCACGCGCTCCGGCAGTTGCCGGTCGCCTTCGATCTTGCCTCCCGGGCCGATTTGAAGGTGACCAGGAGGTACGACCTGGTGGTGTCGGTGGGCGGGGACGGGACGTTCTTGCAGGCGGCGCGCAGCGTCAGCCGGACGCCGATCCTTGGCGTCAACTCCGATCCGCAGCGCAGCGAGGCGGTCTTCTGCGCGGCGAGCCGCCGGACGTTCGCCACGATGTGCCGCCGGGCGCTGGAGGGCAGGCTGCCGGAGCTGCGCCTCTGCCGGCTGACGCTCGCGCTCAACGGCATCCGCCTGCCGCACCGCGCGATCAATGATGTCCTCGTGGTCCATGACGATCCGGCCACGATGAGCCGCTACCGGCTGCGCCTGGGCCGCCGGGAAGAGCTGCAGAAAAGCTCCGGGCTGTGGGTGGCGACCGCGGCTGGTTCGAGCAGCGCGGTGCTGGCCGCCGGAGGCGTGCGGCTGGCGTGGAGCGCTCGGAAGTTCCAGTACCGGCCCCGCGAGCTCTACCGGGGCCGGCTGTCCCGCTACCGGCTGACCGGCGGGGTGCTCTCGCCTCGGGCTCGGCTGCGGGTGACCTGGCTCATGCGGCGGGGCAGCGCCTTCGTGGACGGCCCCCACGTCAACGTCCCGCTCCAGTTCGCCGATGAGCTGGACATCCGTCTGTCGCTCACCGACCCCTTGCGGGTCCTGGGTCTGACGTGAGGGGGGGCAGAAACAGAACGCCCGTCCCACCAGTGGCGGGACGGGCGTTGCTGACGTTCAGCCAGCCGCGCCGCAAGGGCGCGGCGGGGATTACGCGCCGACCTTGTTGACGTTCGCAGCCTGCGGTCCCTTCGGGCCTTGGGTGATCTCGAACTCCACCTGTTGACCTTCTTTGAGGGACTTGAAGCCGTCGCCTTGGATAGCGGAGTAGTGGACGAACACGTCCTTTGATCCGTCATCCGGGGTAATGAACCCATACCCCTTCTGGTCGCTGAACCACTTCACGGCACCTCGTGCCATACGCTAACACCCCCTTCCAGTTCCCCGAACACAAAAAAGCCGCTCAGCAACCCCATCGGCTGCCTTGCGGCTTCCCAACGAAGATCGTCTCTTAATTTCTTCTAACTTATGGTAAAACTTCACGTTACACGAACTCGTAGTAATACCACATCCCTCGTGCGCGTGCCTGCCCCGCGATGGCCACTTATTGCCATGCGGCGCATGCGAACCTCCGAACACCCAATAGCATACCTAAGCCGCCCAGGGCTGTCAACAGAATTCTTTGGGACGGTCATGGTAGAATGGTAGGGGCATCGATGAGCACTCGGTGGGGGGGTCAGAAGCCGGCGCAGGCGCCCGGAGCCAGGTTCGGGCTGTTCCTGGCGATCCTGGTGACGTGCCCCCACACCAACGGGTGTGGTGTGGGGGCGTGGGCCGGCTCCGCGGCGGCCGAGGTCCGCGCAGCCAAGGTCGCCGGGCAATTCTATCCGGATGAGCCTGCCGAGCTGCGGGCGCTGGTCCAGGAGCTGCTCGACCGGCAGCCTGAGCCGGTGATCGCCAAGAGACCCCGCGCGCTCATCGTGCCCCATGCCGGCTACCAGTATTCCGGCCTGATCGCCGCCAACGCCTACCGGCAGCTCCAGGGCCATCGCTACGATGGGGTGGTCGTGGTCGGCTTCACCCACCGGATGCGCTTCGACGGCTCTTCGGTGGAGACCCGGGAAGCCGTCCAGACGCCCCTGGGCGAGATTCCAGTGGACCAGGAGGCGGCCGCCATCCTCCAGAGCTTCCCAGGGATCACCCATGACGAAGCGGCCCACGAGTCTCCTGAGCATTCACTGGAGGTCCAGCTGCCGTTTCTGCAAGTCGTCCTGCCGCGGTTCCGGTTGGTCCCGATGTTGATGGGGGGCGCCACGCGGGAGGAGGCCAGCCGGCTGGCCGAAGCGCTCGCGGCGCTGTCCCGGTTCCGTGACTACCTCTTCGTGTTCTCGACCGACCTGTCCCACTACCACCCCTACGATGAGGCGGAAACGCTGGATGAGCGGACGATCGACGCCATCCTCCATGAGACGCCGCAGGCGGTGGATCAGCTGTTCGATCGGGGCGAGCTGGAGGCGTGCGGCCGGGGTCCGATCGTCGCCAGCCTCTTCTTGGCTGACCGGTTGGGCTATCTCAGCCGGACGCTGTTCACGCATGCCAACTCGGGGGACACCTGGGTCGGCACCCAGGCGAGCGTCGTGGGCTACGCGGCCCTCGGGATGTTCGACCGGCCCGCCCAGGCTTCCGCGCGGCTTTCCCCTGAGGCCGGGGCCGCCTTGGTGGCTGGGGCGAGGCAGACGCTCCAGGCGTCGCTGGGGCAGGGGGGCTCATCCCCCGCACCATCGCTGGCGCGGCAACAGGAGCTGGCGCGCGCAAGCGGCCTGTTCGTGACGCTGCGAAAATCCGGCCAGCTGCGGGGGTGCATGGGGCGCATTCAGACCGCTGAGCCGCTCGCCAGCTCGCTGCCCGCGGTCGCGCTGGAGGCCGCGCTGCAGGATCCGAGGTTCAACCCGGTCACGTCGGAGGAGCTTCCCCAGCTTCACGTGGAGGTGTCGGTCCTGACGACGCCCGCCAAGCTGGCGCGGTTGGAAGACCTGGTGCCGGGCCGGGATGGGGTCATCCTGGAGCACGGAGGGCGCCGCGGCGTCTTCCTGCCGCAGGTGTGGGAGGAAACCGGCTGGACGCGGCTCGAGTTCCTCCGCGAGCTCGCCAGCCAAAAAGCGGGCCTGGCGCCGGATGCCTGGCAGCAGGCCACCCTCTACGTCTTCCAAGACCAAATCTTCGCCGAGTAAAAAGGTGTCAGACACCTTTCCCGCTTTGAAAGGTGTCTGACACCGTTCAGGGGGAGCCGTTGCCGGTTTCCGCCAGCCCGCACTGATTCGACGCGCACGCCGGGTTGCGGTGCAGCAACAACCGGTTGCGCGCCACCCACCGGTAGACCCGTCGTCCGATCCACGCCGCCCCAGGCAGGTGGACCGCCGGCGCCAGCCCCATCAAGAGCGGCAGCTTCCTCGTCAGGCGGGCAAACGCGTCGAACCCTCCTGAGAGACGGCCGGTGGGTTCCAGCAGCATCATTTCGCTGCGGCAGCGTTCCGGCGTAAGCGCGGGATGCAGCCGGGCCAGATCCGGTTGCGCGTGGAAATCCAGCGGGTCGAGCCAGCCGAACAGATCAACGATCCGCAGCCGCTTGACGCTCTCCAGGCAGAACCCGCACTGGCCGTCATAGAGCAGCAGCGCCCGCCCGCGGGCTGCGTTCGCCTCCTGCCGCCGCTCGATCCAGGCCACCAGGCGCTCCGGCGCCACGAACAGCAGCATGAGCGGCGGGAACAGGAAGAGGAAAATCGTCGGCACGTGGAGGGTCAACCACAGCATCACCTGGAACGCGATGCCAAGGACCAGCGCGCACGGTCTGGTCGCGGGGATGAAGAGGAGGAAGGGCAGCGCGAACTCGAAGAGGATCAACGACAGCCCCAGGCTGTAGCAGAGGCTGGGGTGTTGCCCCAGCCAGGCCCGCAGCGGGAAGTCGCGCACCACCCCGATGGCGGGGTAGCGCATGAGGTAGTAGTACGGGTTGTCCGTGAGCCAGTTGCCGCCGGCGGTGACCTTGCTCAGCGCGGTGCACCAGAAGGTGCAGGCCAGCTGCAGCTGCAGCAGCCGCTGGACGAAAAAGGGGCGGAGCCGCTTGTGCGGTGCGCTCTTGCCGCGCCGCAGGCTGTCGACCGAGAGGAAATCGCCGGGGTAGTTGGTCACGCACATGAGGAAGAGCGTGACCAGGAGGATGTCGAAGCTGAGCGTGCCGATATGGTAGTTGTTCAGCGCATAGAAGTAGTAGCAGCTCAGCGTCATGAGGATGCCGCTCGCCTGCGAATACCATCCGATTGTGAAGGCGGCGAGCGAGAGGCCGAACAGCCACACGAAGGCCCAGACGACCCCGTCCGGGCTGGCGTCCACCAGCCGAAGGATTGGGACGGGAAAGAACCAGAGGTTCTTGGTTTTGAACGCCGTGGCGAGGTAGTTGTCCGCCATCTGGAACAACGACGGGATCATGTGGGCGCCGACGGTGAACGCGACCGCCAGCCGAAAGAGCCCCAGGCTGATCGACGGCCGTCTCGCCAGAAACGCCGCATGCCACCACGAGGAAAAAACGGTACCGGGTCCCATTTTTCTCTCAGCGTCGTCAAGGAAAAATGGGACCCGGTACCAATTTATTGACATCGGTACGCGATCTGCCGGAGGATGCGGTCCGGCGTCTCCACCACGTCCGGATACTGCGCGTAGACCACCGCAAATTCGTCGTACGCCGGGAACTTCCGCTTCAGGTAGCGGCAGAAGGCCGGCGCGTCGGACCGGTCCAGCACGCCGACAAGGACGTTGCGGTGGATGTTGTCGTAGCCGACCGCCTTCGTGGCGAAGATGTCATGCGGATCGAGCAGCGCCGGCTCAACCCCGCGTCTCAGCCCATAGACTTCGGCAAACCCATACGCCTTGTCGATGTGGAAGAACATGATCCAGCCGGCCGGGGGAAACAGCAGGGGCAGCTTCGGCAGGGGCCGTCCGGCGAGCCCCTCGACGTCGCTCGGGGCTCGTGCTGAGCGGAGTCGAAGCACGAGCGGACTGAGGTAGCTTGCCCGCAGCGTCTCGTAGGTGAACAGCGCCAACCACACGGCCACGAAGCAGGAAATGAGGCGCCGCCGTCGCCGGTTCATGCTGTCAATTATTATACCGACAGCCCTCCGCAGTTGACAGCGCGACGACTGCCCGGTAACATAAGCGGTCCTGATGCTCCAGCCCATCCGCGCTCGGCGAATCCTCACGGTCTTCCTCGGCCTCGGAGCGGCGGCCTGGCTCATCGCGATCGGGTCGCCGCACTCCCATGAGGGTCCGGCGGCGCAGCAGTGCCGCTTCTGCCGGGTGCAGCAGAGCGTCGCGGCCGCCCCCTCGGCCTCAACGCCCCTCCGCCTGGACGTCCTCCCGCTGGTTGGCGCGGTGCAGCCAGCCGCGGAACCCCCCAGCACCCTTGCGCCAACCGATCTCCCCTCTCCCCGCGCGCCGCCTGTCCTTTCCTAGACGTTCGGTGGTTTGACCGCGCGACGACACCGTCCCTGAAGGGGACCGGTGGAACCGGTCTAGGAGGACATGATGAAAGCCATTGGTGTGATCGTGCTGTCTCTGGTCATGGGCGCGCAGACGGCGTCGGCCCAGCCATCTGAGGAGATGACCCCACTGCAACAGCAGGTCCAGGAGCTCACCAGATTGGTCAGCGGGCTCACCGAGAAGGTGAACGCGCAGGCTGAGCGTATTCACCGGCTGGAGCAGGCCGGCGTGCCCGTCAGCAGGGCGGCTGCGCCTGCAACGGCCGAGGTGCTGACCCCGGCGCAGCGCGGTGCCATCCAGCGCCAAGCCGCCGCTTCACTGTCCGCGTTCAACCCGGAGATCGGCTTCCTGGCGGATATCGTCGGGCAAGCGTCCGAAAGCAGCCTCACCGATACCGAAGGCAATGACAAGGTCAGCGCCCGGGAAGTCGAGCTGGTCTTCGGACACCCGATCGACCCGTACTCGCGGTTTGACTCGACCGTCACCTTCTCCGATTTTGAGAGCCCATCAGTGGAAGAGGCCTACATCACCCACTGGGGGTTGCCGGGGGAGGTGAAGGCCCGGCTGGGGCGGATTCGCCCCAAGATCGGGAAAGCCAGCGCGCTTCACCGCGACTCGCTCGAGACGGCGGATGAGCCGCTGGTCGTCTCCAACTACCTGGGCGCTGAAGGGCTGTCCCGCTCCGGGGTGGAACTCTCCGGCTTTCTCCCGCTCCCCTGGTCGGACCTCACGCATGAGGTCGTCGCCGGGGTCATCGAGGGCGGGGTGGGCGAGGGGGGGACGCTGTTCGGCAGCACGCGGCGGCGTCCCTCGCTGTACGCGCGTCTGAAGAACTTCTGGGACATGACGGACGCGACCAACCTGGAGTTCGGGACCACGTACCTGACCGGCTCTAAGGACGCGGACGCCAGCTTTGAGGTGCATGCCGTCGGGTTGGATGGCACGCTGGTCCATTACGTCACGCCGAACAACAAGCTCAAGTGGCAGAACGAGCTCTATCTCCAAGACCGCTCGGAAGCCTTCAGCGAAACGGAGGAGGGCGTCCGGACCGAGTTCAATGGCGGGCCCTGGGGGATGTACACGCTGCTGGACTACCGTCTGAGCCCGCGGTTCGGCGTCGGCGGCCGGTTCGATTACGTCGAGCCGGTCAATGTGGACCCGGGAACCTTGGCGCGGCAGGCCGACACCGCTTGGGGCGGCTACCTCACGTTCTACCAGAGCGAGTTCGCTCGCTGGCGGTTGCAGTGGCGCCACACGAACTTCGCGACCGGCGGGGACGACAACACGGCGTTCCTGCAGGCCACCGTGGCGATCGGCGTCCACAAGCACCAGTTGCAATGATGAAACACCTGGCCCCAGTTCTCTTGTTCTCGGCGGCGCTCATCGGCCAGCCAGTGGGCAGCCAAGCGGCGGAACGGCTCAATGTGGTCGCCACGCTCTCCACGTTTGCCGACCTGGCGCAGGCGATCGGTGGCGAGCACGTTGAGGTCGCGTCGATCGCCTCGCCGAGATTCAACCCGCACTTCATCGAGCCCAAGCCCAGCGACGTGCTCAAGGTCAAGCGCGCCGACGTCTTCGTCCACGCCGGGCTGGACCTGGAGCTCTGGCGCTGGCCGCTGCTCGACGCGGCCGGCAACACGGCGCTCTTTTCCGGCGGGCCGGGGGACGTGGATCTCTCCCAGGGGATCGCGCTCCTCGAAGTGCCGCCTCCTGGCGTGACGCGCGCCGAAGGCGACATCCACCTCTACGGGAACCCGCACTACTGGATGGATCCTGAGAACGCGAAACGGATGGCGGAGACGCTCGCGGAGAAGCTGGCCGCGCTCGACCCGGAGCAGACCGCAGACTACCGGCGGAACCTGCAGGCGTTCAAGGCGCGGCTCGATGAGCGCATCCCTGTCTGGCGCGAGCGCCTGGCGCCCTATCGCGGCCGGGAGCTTGTCGGCGATCACCGGGCCTGGCCCTACCTGATGCGCTTCCTGGGCCTTGAGATGGAGCAGCACCTCGAGTTCAAACCCGGGATTCCTCCGACGCCGCGGCACCTGGAGTCCCTCGAGCGTCTCATCAGCGAGCAGCGTATCCCGGCCATCGCGCGGGCCACGTATTTCCCGCAGGGGGCCGCCGAATCGCTGGCCAGGCGCACCGGCACGCGCGTCATCCTGCTCTGCCAGAATGTCCGCGAGCTGCCCGCATGCGCGGACTACGTGGCGATGCTCGATTACGACGTCGCGCAGTTGGTCAGCGCGTTTAGCCCATGACGGATTTCTTCGAGGTCATGGCTGCGCCATTCGCGGCCTGCCTGGTCCTGACCGGCATCCACGCCTACCTCGGGCTGCATGTCATCGAGCGGGGCGTGATCTTTGTGGACCTGGCGCTTGCCCAAGTCGCGGCGTTTGGCGCCACGGTTGGGTTTCTCTGGGGGTTTGGGCTCCATGCGACCGCCAGCTACCTCGTGGCGTTGGGAGGTACCTTCATCGGCGCGGCGGTCTTTGCCGTGACGCGGCTACGAAAACCCCTTGTGCCCCAGGAGGCGCTGATCGGGATCGTGTATGCCGTGGCCGCGGCGGCCTCCATCCTGGTGCTCAGCCGCGCGCCGGAAGGCGGAGAGGAGCTGAAATCGCTCCTGGTGGGTCACCTGTTGTTTGTGGGGTGGCCGGAGATCGCGAAAACCGCCGGCCTCTACAGCCTCATCGGAGCAGTGCATTGGCTGGCGCGCCGGCCGCTGTTGGCCATCTCGCGACATCCTGAGCAGGCGTTCCACCGCGGGGTGCGCGTGCGGTGGTGGGACTTCCTATTCTATGCCACGTTTGGGGTTGTCGTGACCAGCTCCGTCGAGATGGCGGGGGTGCTGCTGGTGTTTTCCTTCCTTATCGTTCCGGCGGTCTGCGGGGTGTTGTTGGCGCGGACGATCGGCCGGCGGCTGATCGTCGGGTGGCTGACCGGCACGCTGACCAGTGTCGCAGGAGTCGTCGCCTCTTACGCGTGGGACTTGCCCACGGGTGCCACGGTCGTCTGCGCCTTCGGGGTGTGCCTGGTCCTCTGCGCCCTCTGGCGCCTCCTGCGATAGAAAATTGGTACCGGGTCTCTTTTTCTATGACGCTCGAATGGAAAAAGAGAGACCCGGGACCATTTTCCCGGGACCATTTTCCGTTATAATGAAGTGAGACGATGATGCAGCCCGAGGACCTTCAAGCGATCCGGCGGTTGTACGGGCGGCAGGGCGCCGCCCACGCGACGGCGCGGAAGACGCTCGGCCGTCCGCTGACCCTGGCCGAGAAGATCCTGGTGGCCCACGTCAAGGATCTGGCCGCGCAGGAGCTGGCGCGGGGCGCAAGCCAGCTCGTCCTGCAGCCTGACCGCGTGGCGATGCAAGATGCCACCGCGCAGATGGCGATCCTGCAGTTCATGCAGGCGAGGCGCGACACGGTCGCGGTGCCCACCACGATCCACTGCGACCACCTCATCCAGGCGCGCGTGGGCGTGACGGAGGACATGAAAGCCGCGCTCGAGGCGAACAAGGAGGTGTACGACTTTCTCCGCAGCGCGGCGGCCCGCTACGGGATGGGCTTCTGGGAGCCAGGCGCAGGCATCATCCACCAGGTCGTGCTGGAGCAGTACGCGTTTCCCGGCGGGCTGTTGATCGGCACCGACTCGCACACGCCCAACGGCGGCGGCTTGGGGATGCTGGCGATCGGCGTGGGCGGCTCGGACGCGTCCGAGGTGATGGCGGGGCTGCCGTGGGAGGTGAAGTGCCCCACGCTGATCGGCGTGCGGCTGACCGGCGCGCTCGGCGGCTGGGCCTCGCCGAAGGACGTCATCCTGAAGCTGTGCGGGATTCTGACGACGAAGGGCGGCACCGACGCGATCATCGAGTTTTTCGGGCCGGGCACCCGCTCGATCAGCGCCACCGGCAAGGGGACGATCACGAACATGGGCGCCGAGGTCGGCGCCACGACGTCCGTCTTCCCGTTCGATGAGCGGATGACGGCTTATCTGCAGGCAACCGGCCGGGCCGACGTGGCCGCGCTGGCCGGGCAGCACGCCAAGGAGCTCGTCGCCGACCCGGAGGTCGAGCAGGACCCGAAGCGGTTCTTCGATGAAGTGATCGACATCGACCTGTCGGCGCTGGAGCCCTACATCGTGGGGCCGCGCCGGCCGGATCTGGCCCGGCCGATTTCCCAGCTGAAACGCGACATCGAGCAGGGCGGGTTTCCCCCGCGCATGACAGCGGCGCTCATCGGCAGCTGCACCAATTCCTCCTATGAGGATGTCGGGCGGGCGGCGGCGGTGGCCGGGGAGGCGAAGCGCGCGGGCCTGAAGGCGCAGTGCTATTTCCTGATCACGCCGGGCTCCGATCAGATCCACCACACGATCCAGCGCGACGGGCAGCTGGCGGCGCTCGAGGCGATCGGCGGCACCGTCCTGGCCAACGCCTGCGGCCCCTGCATCGGCCAGTGGAAGCGCGAGGACATCACGCCCGGAGAGGCCAACTCGATCCTCACGTCGTTCAACCGCAACTTCCCCGGCCGCAACGACAGCACCGCCGAGACGCTGGCCTTCATGGGCAGCCCGGAGATTGTGACGGCGATGGCGCTGGTGGGCGATCTGCGGTTCAACCCGGTCACCGATCCCATCACCACGCCCGACGGCCGCGCGGTCAGGCTCAGCCCGCCGGATGCGCCCGAGCTGCCGCAGCGCGGCTTCGCCCAGGGCGCCGCGGGGTCCCTGCCGCCGAAACCGCTTCAGCAGCGCAAGGCGATCGAGGTGCTCATCCCGCCGACGAGCGAGCGGCTGCAGCGCCTCGAGCCGTTTCCCGCGTGGGACGGCAAGGAGTTCGACCGGCTGCCGGTTCTGATCAAGGTCAACGGGCAGTGCACGACGGACCACATCTCCCCGGCCGGCAAGTGGCTGCGCTTCCGCGGCCACCTGGACAAGATCAGCGACAACCTCTTCACGTCGGCGGTGAACGTCTTCACCGGCCAGATGGGCACCGCGGTGGACCTGCTGGACGGCCGGACCAAGCCGATCCCGCAGGTGGCGCGCCACTACAAGGCGGCCGGCCTCGGGTGGGCGGTGGTTGGCGATGAGAACTACGGGGAAGGCTCCAGCCGCGAGCATGCCGCGATGTCCCCCCGCTACCTCGGCTGCCGGCTGGTCGTCGCCAAGCACTTCGCGCGCCTGCACCTGACCAACCTGAAGAAGCAGGGCATCCTGCCCTGCACGTTCGCCGATCCGGCGGACTACGACCGCGTGCGCGCGGGCGACCGCATCAGCGTGGCGGGCCTGGCCCGCCTGGCTCCCGGCACGCCGCTGGATGCCACCCTCCACCATGCCGACGGCACGAGCGTGTCCTTCCAGCTCCTCCACCCCTTGACCGAGGAGCAGGTCCGCTGGTTCAAGGCCGGCGCCGCCCTCAACCTGTTCTCGTGATCGTGTGGGCACGTTTGGTGGGTCCTGCCTGCCTGTCCGGCAGGCCGCTGCGTGACCCCGCGCTGTCCTCGCCGCGCCGCACGATCGGCGTCGTCGGCTGCGGGCAGGTGGGGCCCTGCTCCGCGTCACCCACCAAACGTGCCAGTCACCCGCAACGACGGCAGGTTGACGAACACGGCCGGCCCATGTAGCATTGTGGCAGTCGTCATGGGTCGCTCATCCCCCCCCAGTCAACAGCACAGCGGGTCCTCGTCGGCGCCGCGCCAAGCCGGCCAGATCTTCCGGCGGTACTTCGTGACCGGGCTGGCCACCCTGTTTCCGGTCGTGGTCACCCTGCTGCTCGTGTGGCAGATCTTCAGGTTTGTCGACGGCTTCCTGGGCCGGCTGTTCCGGTTCCAGATCCCCGGCCTGGGGGTGGTCGTGACCGTGCTGGTCATCCTGCTGGTGGGGGTGCTGTCGGTCCATTTCTTCGGGCGGGTGCTGTTCCAGGCGATCGAGGTGAGCCTGACCCGGCTGCCGTTCGTGAAGAAGATCTATCCGGCGGTGAAGCAGCTGGCGCAGTTTCTCTTCAGCGAGGAATCCCGGCAGGCCTCGTTCCGGCGCGTGGTGCTGGTGCAGTACCCGCGGCCGGGCGCCTACTCGCTGGCCTTCGTCACCAACGAGGCGCGCACCGAGGCGACCGGCAAGCCCCAGACGCTGTTGACGCTGCTCATCCCCAACCCGCCCTCGCCCTTTACCGGGCCGATCATCTTCGTGCCTCAGGAGGATGTGGTGCCGCTGGATCTCTCCATTGAGGAGGCGGTGAAGCTGATCGTCTCGGGCGGGGTGGTCGCCTCGCCGCTTCGGAGGAGTTGATGGAGACCCTGTTCACGGTCATGGCGGATGCGCGGTTTACGCTCTGGGAGCGGGTCGCCCTGTGGAGCGTCCTGGGCATCGCGGTGGTAGGCCTGCTCTACGCCGTGTTCCTGGCCGCCGAGGTGCTGCGCAAGGACCAGGGCACCCCGGAGATGCGGAAGGTGAGCGAGGCCATCCGCATCGGCGCCAACGCGTACCTCAACCGGCAGTTCCGGGCCATCCTCTTCCTGATCCTCATCTTGGCCGGCCTGCTCTACTTCACCGCGGGCGTGCAGCACATCGCCATCGGCCGCGCCTGCGCGTTCCTCATGGGCTCGATCTTCTCCGCGTCGGTCGGCTTCATCGGGATGAACCTGGCGGTGCAGGGCAACGTCCGCGTGGCGGCCGCCTCGCGGACCAGCTTCGCCGAGGCGCTGAAGATCGCCTACCGCACCGGCACGATCACCGGGATGCTGACCGACGGGCTGGGCCTCCTGGGCGGCACGCTCATCTTCATGGTCTACGGCGAGCAGGCCTACGAGGTGCTGCTCGGGTTCGGGTTCGGCGGCACGCTGCTCGCCCTCTTCATGCGCGTGGGCGGCGGGATCTACACCAAGGCCGCCGATGTCGGGGCGGACCTGGTCGGCAAGCTGGAGAAGGACATCCCGGAGGATGACCCGCGCAACGCGGCGACGATCGCCGACAACGTGGGCGATAACGTCGGCGACTGCGCCGGCATGGCGGCGGACATCTTCGAGTCCTACGAGGTGACCATCGTCTCGGCGATGATCCTCGGCTGGGCGTCGTTCGGGCACAAGGGCGTCATCTTCCCGCTGCTGGTCCGCGCGATCGGGGTCCTGAGCTCCATCGTCGGCACGTACCTCGTGCGGACGTCGGAAGAAGCGCGCGCGGCGATGAAGGCGATCCATCTCGGCTACACCGTCTCGGCGCTCGTGTCAATCGTCGGCTTCTGCGCGATCGGGTTCTTCTATCTCCGGTTCCCGGAAGCGGCGCTGCCGTCGTGGATCAGCCTGGGTGTGGCCGGCCTCGACATGCGGCCGGTGTGGACGACCCTGATCGGCATCGGGCTGGCGGTGGCCATCAACTACCTCACCGATTACTTCACCGCGCCGGAGAAGCCGCCGGTGCAGTTCGTCGCCCGCGCGACGCAGACCGGCCACGCGACGACCATCATCAACGGCTTCGCCGTGGGCCTCGAGAGCAGCGTGTGGGCGATCCTCGTCATCGCGCTGGCGGTGTTCGGCTCGTTCCTCATCTACCGCGGGACGAACCCCACCTACATCGCGTACGGGGTCGCGATGTGCGGGATCGGCATGCTGACCCTCACCGGCAACAACATCTCCATGGACGTTTTCGGCCCGGTCGCCGACAACGCCAACGGCATCGGGGAGATGGCGCACCTGGAGAAGAAGGCCCGGCAGACGCTGGCCGACCTCGACGCGTGCGGCAACACCACGAAGGCCATCACCAAGGGGATCGCCATCGGCTCGGCGGTCATCGCCGCGGTGTCGCTCTTCAATGCGTACATCACCGACATCGCGAAGTTGATGGGCACGACCTACGCGGACATCGTGCCGCTGCTGTCCATCTCGGAGCCGCTGGTGTTCATCGGGTTCCTCATCGGCGGGTCGGTGCCGTTCCTGTTCAGCTCGATGACCATCCGCGCGGTCGGCCGTGCGGCGTTCCTGATCGTGCAGGAAGTCCGCGCCCAGTTCAAGGACAAGGCGGTCTGGGAGGGGACGAAGAAGCCGGACTATGCGCGCGTCGTCGGGATCTGCACGGCCGAGGCCCAGCGTGAGCTGATCGGGCCGGGCCTGCTGGCGGTGTTGGCGCCCCTCATCGTGGGCTTCGCGCTCCACAAGGAGGCGCTGGGCGGGTTCCTCGCCGGGATCATCCTCTCGGGGCAGCTCCTGGCGGTCTTCATGGCGAACGCGGGCGGCGCCTGGGACAATGCGAAGAAGTTCGTCGAGGACGGCCACTACGGCGGCAAGGGCTCCGACGCCCACAAGGCCTCCATCACCGGCGACACGGTGGGCGATCCGCTGAAGGACACCGCCGGGCCGGCGCTCAACCCGCTGATCAAGGTGATGAACATGGTGGCGCTGCTCGCGCTGCCGT
>CAZKXY010000026.1:0-4203 GCA_964556925.1 uncultured Planctomycetales bacterium
GCGGCATCGGGTTTCTCGGCGCCGGCACGATCCTGCGGTCCCGCGCCTCGGTGCGGGGCCTGACGACCGCCGCCAGCCTCTGGGCGGTGGGCGGCGTGGGCCTGGCGGTCGGCGCGGGGTTCCTCCACGGGGCGGTCCTCACCGGCGTCGTCGTGATCATCGTGCTGTTCGGGTTCTCGCGGCTGGAACGGGCGATGCGCAGGGGCCAGTACCACCACCTGGTCATTGAGACAAGCGGCGACGCCCAGGAGCTGGCCCGCGTCCGCAGCCTGCTCTCCGAATACGAGGTGGAGATCCGCGATTTCGACATCCAGGAAAGCCAGTCCGGCCGACTGCGGATGGAGCTGCAGGTGAAGCTGCCAGCCGACCAATCGCAGGATGAAATCGTGGGGAAGCTGCGGCGCTTGGAGCGCACCACGGAAGCCTACTGGGCGTAGCAGATGGTGTCAGACACTTTTCCCGCTTTGAAAAGTGTCTGACACCTTTGACAGGAGGTGGAGATGGCGCTTCGACGGCAGAAGTCGGACGAGCCAGGCACGGAGCGGTGGTTGGAAGTGGACGCCAGCATGACCGGCACGCTGGCGTTCAAGGACCCGGTGAACCTTCAGATCAACGGCAAATTTGAGGGCACGCTGGATACCAAGGGCGCCCTGGCGATCGGCGAGGCGGCCCACGTGAAGGCGACGATCCGCGGGGAAGCCATCACGATCGGCGGCACGGTCGACGGGACGATCAGCGCCACCCGGCGGGTGGCGCTGCTCGCCACGGCCCGCGTGACCGGCAAGATCACCAGCCCCCGCGTCAGCATGGAGGACGGCGCGGTGCTGCACGGGACGCTGGAGATGAGCGGCCCCGCCGCCCAAGGGCAGTGGCTGACGGTGGACGAGCTGGCCCGCTACCTCGAGGTGGACGCGGCCACCGTCTCGCAGTGGGCACAGGCCGGGCGGCTGCCCGCGCAGCGGGAGAACGGCCAGTGGCGGTTTGACCGCGCGAAGATCGAGGAGTGGCTCGCGAACGAAAAGATCAACAACGAAAAGATCCCCAAGGAGGGCTGAAAGCATTCGCTGATGGAGAAGCTCTGGACGACATCCGAAGCGGCGGCCTGCCTCGGCGTGGCCGAGGCCGACGTCGCGCAGCTGGTCCGGCAGGGGAAATTGACCGGCTATAAGCTGGGCGGGCAGTTCCTCCGCTTCCGCCCCGAGCAGGTGCTCGCCTTGAAGGGCAACGTGGCGTTCCGGCCGGCATCGGCCACCTCCCCCGCGCGCCGCGACGGATCGTGGATGCACCAGATCCGCGATTTCATCTACTTCTATGATTTCTATTTCATTTCCGCCACCTGCCTGGCGGGCCTCATCATCTACCTCATCGCCTCCTAAGAGCGATGCTGATGGACGAGCGACGGCTGCGCGGATTCATCCGGGCGATCCGGAACGGGCGCCAGGCGCCTAGGTCGCTGGTCGAGGCGTTGCGGCGCCTGCCATTTGAGGATGTCGGCGTCGCCCGCGTGGATACCCATCGGCGGCTGCGCCGGGGGCTGCCCGAGATCATCCTGGGGCAGGGCAAGACCGTCCCGCAGCTGACCCGGATCGCCCAGCGGCTTCGGCGCTCCGGCGAGCTGGTGGTGATCACTCGCTTGGATCCCGACGCCTTTCAGCGCCTCCACGAGACGGTGCCGACGTTGCGGTACGAGCCTGCCGCGCGGCTGGCCTATGAGCCGCCCCGGACGCGGCCGCGGCTGCACGGGTTGGTCCTGGTCGTCACCGGCGGCACGTCGGATGCGCCGGTCGCCGAGGAGGCGGCGCTGACGCTGCGGCTGTTGGGCAGCCGGGCCGCGACACTCTACGATGTCGGCGTGGCCGGCGTCCATCGCGTCTTGAGCGAGTGGCGGCTGTTGCGGCGCTCCCGGGTGATCATCGTCATCGCCGGCATGGACGGCGCGCTCGCCAGCGTGGTGGCTGGCCTGGTGGCCTGCCCCGTGATCGCGGTGCCCACCAGCGTCGGCTACGGCGCCAATTTCCAGGGGCTGGCGCCGCTGTTGACCATGCTCAATAGCTGCGCGCCCGGCATCGGGGTGGTGAATATTGATAACGGCTTCGGCGCCGCGTACCTTGCGCACCTCATCAACCGGCCCGCGTGACGTCCTTCACGTTCGGTCATACCGCGCGCCCGGACGGCTCATGCCGCGTCGCCCGCGCGGCTTGCGGGCGGCCGCCGTGCGGTTGGCGCGAGGAGCCAGCATGGCGTGGCATTCGACCCGCAGCCGCGAAGAGCTCGTCGTGGCGCTGACGGGACGCGTGCAACTGGAGCTCCAGTCTCACACCGGCAGGGTGCGGACCGTGCGGCTGTCGGCGGGGCAGAGCGCCTTTCTGCCGAGCCGCGTGGTGCACCGGCTGGTGAACCGCTGGCGTGAACCCGCCACCTACCTCTATATCACCGGCTCCTGCCGATGACCATCAGCGTCGTTCCACTGCGTGCGGACACCCTGGCCGCGCGGCTGTGCGATCTCGGGATCCTGACGCCCCAGCAGCTCGAGGCCGCCAAGCGGGAGCTCTCCTCGACCCAGGAGCGCTTCAGCGCGATCCTGGCCCGCCAGGGCCTGCTGCGGGATCCTGACGCTGGCAAGCGGCTGGCGCCGCAGCTCGGCTCGCTGCCCCAGCGGCTGGACAGCCCTCCGAAGCCGGTGCCGACCACGGCTGAAGTCTCCGCCGTCGTCTGGCAGCGCCACCGGTTGATGCCGTTGCAGGAGGCGGAGGGCAAGCTGGTCCTGGCGACCGATGATCCGCTGTCGGTCTTCGCCCTGGACTACTTCGGGCAGCAGTGCGGCAGGACGCTGGAGGCGGTGTTGATCCGCGAGCAGGATTTCACCGCGCTGCTGCAGGCGCCCGCCACGGCCGCGCTGGCTCCGCCGCGCGCGCCCGCTCCCCCCCCTCCTGTCTCGGCTTCGCCTCCGGCGAAGCCGTCACAGAGCACTGGGACGCTGGGCCCGCCATCGGCGGGCCAGGCGGGTGGGGGGGGTGACACCAGCGATGAGCCCATCATCCGGCTGATCGATTCGGTGCTCGCGGAAGCGGTTCGCCGTCGCGCGAGCGACATCCACATCGAGCCGGAGACCGACGCCCTGCGGGTGCGCTACCGGATCGACGGCGTGCTGCATGACGTCAACAGCCCCCCGAAGGCGCTCCAGGGGCCGATCGTCAGCCGCATCAAGATCATGGCCGGGCTCAACATCGCCGAGAAGCGCCTGCCGCAGGACGGCCGCCTGCAGCTGACCGTCGAAAGCCGGGCCATGGACGTCCGCGTGTCGGTCCTGCCGGCGATGCACGGGGAGTCCATCGTCATGCGGTTGCTGGACCGCGGCCAGCCGATCCGGGGGCTGCCGGAGTTGGGGATGCTGCCCGAGAACCAGCAGGCATGGGACGAGCTGATCCATCGGCCGCACGGGATGATCCTCGTCACCGGCCCCACCGGGTCAGGGAAGACAACGACGCTCTACGGCGCGCTGAGCACGCTGAACCAGCCGGACCGGAAGCTGATCACGGTGGAGGACCCGGTCGAGTACCAGCTCGCCGGCGTCAACCAGGTCCAGGTGAGGGCAACAGTGGGGATGACCTTCGCCGCCGGGCTGCGCGCAATGCTGCGCCAGGCGCCTGATGTCATCATGGTGGGCGAGATCCGCGACCAGGAGACCGCCCAGATCGCCATCCAGGCGGCGCTCACCGGCCACTTGGTTCTCTCCACGCTGCACACGAACGATGCCCCGTCGGCGGTCACGCGGTTGATCGACATGGGCATCGCCCCGTTTTTGGTCGCCTCGACGGTCCAGGGCGTGCTGGCCCAGCGGCTCGTCCGGCGGATCTGTCCGTCCTGCCGCATCACCGACAACGCCACCGAGGAGGAGCGGGCGTTTCTGGGCCCGCCCGACCTGCCGCAGGTCATCCGCAGCAACGGCTGCGACAAGTGCCACGGCACCGGCTTCCATGGACGGGTCGGCCTCTTCGAACTGCTCGGCATGAGCGATCCGATCCGCCAGCTCATCGTGGCCAAGGCGTCGGCGTCCGCCATCCGGCAGGCGGCGCTCAAGGCCGGGATGCGCGGATTGCGCGACGACGGGCGGATGAAAATCCGCGAGGGGCTCACGACAATGGTCGAGGTCCTCCGCGTCGTGACGGAGGACGCGTGATGGAAAAGGTGTCAGACACCTTT
>CAZKXY010000026.1:4303-17975 GCA_964556925.1 uncultured Planctomycetales bacterium
GACACCTTTTCAAGCGAATGGCTGACGAAACGCCGCAGTTGAAGGTGCAGGCGCTGGCCGAGGCGTTTGCCCAGGCCGGCGCGATCGGCACCGAGGAGGCCCGGGATAGCGCGAAGCTGGTGGAGCTCGCCAGCCAGGCGCCCGTGGTCCGCCTGGTCGACGTCGTGCTGCTGGAGGCGGTCACCCGCCGCGCCTCCGACATCCACATCGAGGCGTTCGAGCGGGAGCTGGTCATCCGCTACCGGATCGACGGCCGCTGCTACCAGGTCGCCCAGCCGCCGAAGAGCCTGGCGCTGGCGATCGCCTCACGGATCAAGGTGCTGGCCAACCTGGATGTGGCCGAAGCGCGCCTGCCGCAGGACGGGCGGATCCTCCTCAACGTGACCGGCCGCCAGATCGACCTGCGCGTCTCGACCCTGCCGACCATGCACGGCGAAAGCATCGTCCTGCGCGTGCTCGATAAGGGCGCGCTCGACAAGACGCTCACGCAGCTGGGCATGGCGCCACAGATGCAGGAGACGATCGAGCGGCTGATCCAGCGGCCCAACGGCCTGCTGCTCGTGACCGGCCCGACCGGGGCCGGCAAGACGACGACCCTCTACGCCTGCCTGACGACGCTCAACCGGCCCGAGGCGAAGCTGATCACGACCGAAGACCCGGTCGAGTACGACCTGAAGGGGTTGGTCCAAGTCGCGATCAACCCGAAGATCGAGCTGACGTTCGCCGCCTCGCTGCGCGCCATCCTCCGCCACGACCCGGACGTCATCATGGTGGGCGAGATCCGCGATCACGAGACCGCCCAGATCGCCATCCAGGCGGCGCTCACCGGCCACCTCGTCCTGTCGACGCTGCACACGAACGATGCGCCCGGCGCCGTCACGCGGCTGCTGGACATGGGCGTCGAGCCCTTCCTGGTCACGTCGACCGTGGTGGGGATCTTGGCGCAACGGCTGGTGCGCGGGCTCTGCCCCCAGTGCCGCGCGCCCTACGAGGCCGCGCCGGACGAGCTGGCGGCGCTGCACGTGACGGCGGCCAACCTGACGCAGCCGCTCATGAAGCCGGTCGGCTGCGATGCCTGCCAGGGGATCGGGTTCAAGGGCCGCAGCGGGATCTTCGAGCTGCTCGTCATGACGGATGCGGTGCGCCCGCTGGTCATCGAGCGGGCGAGCGTCAGCGCGCTGCGGGACAAGGCGCGCGCCGAGGGGATGCGGTCGCTGCGGGAGGACGGCATCGCCAAGGTGCTGGCCGGGGTCACAACGGTGGAGGAACTCTTGCGGGAGACCCAAGACTATGAGTAGAACCAGCGGGCGGGACAGGAGGCAGGCAACAGGTGTCAGACACCTTTCCCAACTGGTGTCTGACACCTGTTGCTGGCGTCCCAGCGGTTTTTCGACAGAGCGGCCTGTCTCCTGTCTCCTGTCTCCTGTCTCAAGACGTGGGTTTACTCTGGTGGAGTTGCTGGTGGTCATCGCGATCCTGGGCATTTTGATCAGCTTGGTGACGGCGGGCGCGCAGGCCGCCAGGCGAAGGGGCGCGGTGACGAAAGCGAAGAGCATGATCGCGGCGCTCGAGACCGCCATCGCCATGTACCAGAGCGACATGGGCGACTACCCGCCCACCGGCAACGCGGAGCTGGTCCAAGCGCTCATCGAGGATCCTGAGGACGTCAACTGGGACGGCCCGTACATGGAGTTCAAGCAGGACGAGCTGAAGGAAGACCAGCTCATCGATCCGTGGGGCGAGCCGTACGTGTATGTCTCGGTCAACGGCGGTTCCCCGGAGCATCGGGAGCGCTCGTATGACCTGTTTTCCCTCGGCCCGAATGGGGAGGATGACGGCGGCACTACCGACGACATCTACAACTGGTGATGAAAAAGTGCTTGGCACTTTTCCCCACTTCGAGGCACAAAAGTGCCTGGCACTTTTTCCCTGGTTTTACGCTGGTGGAGCTGCTGGTTGTGCTGGGGATCATCGGGCTGATCCTCGGCATCAGCGTGCCGTCGCTGACGGGCTTCACCCAGCGCACGCGGCTGAAGGCCGCCACGCGCCAGATCGTCGGGCTGCTCTCGCTCGCCCGCAGCAAGGCGATCGGCGCGCACGCGAACCATGCGGTGGTCGTGGATCAGGCGCGGGGGGAACTGCGCGTGACCAACCTCGCCACGGAGGAGACCCTGGAGCAGGTCGTGCGGCTGCCGCGGGCGATCACCGTGGCACTGCAGGTGGGCGGTGCGCCGTCTTCCGAGACCCGCGTGGTCTTCCAGCCCACCGGTTCGCTGCTCGGTCCCAGCGTGCGCCTGCTCGTCGCGGACCGCAACAAAGAGCACGCCATCCTCGTCACTAGCATCACCGGCTCGGTCACCATCGAGCGGTAAGGCTCCGCCCGCCTCCCCCTCCGCATCATCTTCTCACCTCTTCGACCTCTTCTTCGATGTTGCCTTGTTAAGAGGCCGCTCGATCAGGTATGCTTTTTTACGGTATTTTGAGGGGCCTGCAGTTTCCACCACCACAGGAGGGCCGCCCCATGAAGATTGAACAGGTCCGATGGTCGGAGAGCGCCGGCTGGCACCCCCACCCGCCCGGCCGCCTGTCGGCGCCGGCTCAGCTTGTGCTGCTCTTCGGCAGCACGCCGATCCTGCGCGCCCACCAGCAGTTTGCCGAGATCGCCCGCGCCTATCCGGCGGCCCATCGCGCCGGCTGCTCGACGGCGGGGGAGATCTGCGGCACCCGGGTCACCGACGATTCGCTGGTGGTGACGGCACTCCATTTTGAGCACACCCGCGTGCAGGGGGCGCAGGTCAACGTGGCCGACTGCGCCAGCAGCCTCCAGGCCGGGGAGCGGCTGGCCGTCGCGCTGGACCCGCAGGGCCTGGTCCATGTCCTGGTCATCTCGGATGGCATCAAGGTCAACGGCAGCGAGCTCGTGCGGGGGATGCTCAAGCGGTTGCCGAAGGGCGTCCAGGTCACCGGCGGGCTCTCCGGCGACGGCGCGCGGTTCCAGCAGACCGTGGTCTTCGTGGACAGCCCGCCGGAGGAAGGGCGCATCGCGGCACTCGGGTTCTACGGCGATCGGCTCAAGGTGGGCTACGGGTCGCTGGGCGGCTGGGATCCGTTCGGCCCGGAGCGGCTCATCACGCGCTCCAGCGGCAACGTGCTCTATGAGCTCGACGGGCAGTCGGCGCTGGGTTTGTACAAGCGCTACCTGGGCGACGCTGCGACGGGGCTGCCGGCGACCGGGCTGTTGTTCCCGCTGAGCCTGCGGACCGGCGAGAACGGCCGGGGTGTCGTGCGGACGATCCTGGCCGTCAACGAGGACGAGCAGACCATGACCTTCGCCGGCGATGTGCCGGAAGGCGCCTACGCGCGGCTGATGAAGGCGAACTTCGACCGGCTGGTGGACGGCGCGCACGGCGCGGCCCAGACCAGCTACGAGGCGATTGGGTCGGCGCCGCCCGAGCTGGCGATCCTCATCAGTTGCGTGGGGCGCAAGCTCGTCCTGAAGCAGCGGACCGAGGAGGAGGTGGAGGCGGTCCGGAGCGTGCTGGGCGAGCAGGCGGTGCTGGCCGGGTTCTACTCGTACGGCGAGATCTGCCCGGCCGCGCCCAACGCCAGCTGCGAGCTGCACAACCAGACCATGACGATCACTACCTTCGCGGAGCGGTGAGCCACGCCCATGCACAAGCTGCTCCAGCGACAACTCAAGCGCTGCCTGGCCGGCGACCAGCCCGCCCCGTTGGAGTGGGCGGCGTTCCTCCAAGCCGTCAACGAGGCGTACAGGGAGGCGGACGCCGACCGCAGGCTGCTGGAGCGTTCCCTCGAGCTGACCTCGCAGGAGCTGGTCCAGCGCAACGCCGAGCTGCAGCAGTTCGCCTCCGTGGCCTCGCACGACCTCCAGGAGCCGCTGCGGATGATCGCCAGCTACACGCAGCTGCTGGCGCGGCGCTACCAGGGCGCGCTCGGCCCGGAGGCGGACGACTTCATCGGCTACCTCGTCGACGGCGCCGCCAGGATGCAGGCGCTCATCAACGACCTGCTGGCCTACTCCCGGGTGGGCACCAAAGGCAAGCCGTTTGAGCCGACCGACTGCTCGGCCCTCCTGAAGACGGTGTTGACCCACCTCCAGGCGGCCGTGCAGGAGAGCGGGGCGGTCGTCACCGCGGACCCCCTGCCGACCGTGAAGGCCGATGGGATGCAGCTGGGCCAGGTGTTCCAGAACCTCATCGGCAACGCCGTCAAGTTCCGCGGCGCCCAGCCGCCGCGCGTCCACGTGTCGGCCGCGCGGCAGGGCGGCGCCTGGCGGTTTGCCGTGCGCGACAACGGCATCGGGATCGACCCGCAGTACTTCGACCGCATCTTCGTCATGTTCCAGCGGCTGCACAGCCGCGAGGAGTACCCGGGGACCGGCATTGGGCTGGCCCTCTGCCAGAAGATCGTCGAGCGGCACGGGGGGCGCATCTGGGTGGAATCGCAGGTGGGGCAGGGCTCGACGTTTACGTTCACCATTCCTGACGGCCAGCGCGGAGAGGAGGGCGCTCGCGATGCATCGACCGGCGGAGCTGCTGTTGGTTGAAGACAATCCCGGAGACGTGCGGCTCACCGTGGAGAGCTTTAAGGACGGCAAGCTCGCCAACCGGCTGCACGTGGTGCGCGACGGCGCCGAGGCGCTCGACTTCCTGCAGCGGCGCGATCGCTTCGCCGACGCGGTCATCCCTGACCTCATCCTGCTGGATCTCAACCTGCCGAAGAAGGACGGCCGGGAGGTGCTGGCGGAGATCAAGCGGGACGAGCGCCTCAAGCGCATCCCGGTGGTCATCCTGACGACCTCCCAATCCGAGCAGGACATCCTGAAGGCGTACGATCTCCACGCCAACTGCTACATCACCAAGCCCGTCGACCTGGACCAGTTCGTGGGCGTGGTCAAATCCATCGAGGGCTTCTGGCTCTCCATCGTCAAGCTGCCGCCCCATGGGGAGGATGACCGAGAGGCGTAATGCGCTGCTGATCGAGGACAACGCCGGCGACGCCCGCCTGATCGAAGAGGCGTTGGCGGAGACCCCCGACGCTCCCTTTGCGCTGGAGCATGTCGATCGGCTCTCGCGGGGGCTGGCGCGCCTGGCGCAGCCGCCCGCGGTGGACGTGGTGCTCCTGGATCTTAACCTGCCCGACAGCCATGGCCTGGAGACGCTCGTCCGCGTCATCGGCCACGCCCCCCGCGCGCCCATTCTCGTGCTGACCGGCTTTGACGATGAGGCCTCGGCGATCGCCGCCGTGCACCGCGGCGCACAGGACTACCTCATCAAGGGCCAGGTGGACGGCCGGCTGCTGGCGCGCGCGATGCGCTACGCGATCGAGCGCAAGCGCGCCGAGGAGGCGCTGCGCTCGGCCAATGACCGCTTCGCGATGGCGGCCGCGGCGGTCAACAGCGTGATCTACGACTGGGACGTGGCGCACGACACCGTGCTGTGGAGCGTGGGGCTGCTGGAGCTGTTCGGCTACGACCCGACGCAGGTGGAGCCGACGGCGGAGTGGTGGCTGGACCGCATCCATCCCGATGACCGCGCGCGGGTCCACGACCAGCTGCGGCGCGACATGGCGCAGGGGCGGGATTTCGTCTGCGAGTACCGGTTCCAGCATCGCAACGGCACGTACCTCGACGTGTGGGACCGCGGCCGCTTCCAGCGGGCGCCGGACGGCACCGCGCTGCGCATGGTGGGCACGATGGTGGACATCAGCGAGCGCAAGCGGACCGAGTACCTGAAGGACGAGTTCGTCAGCACGGTCTCCCATGAGCTGCGCACGCCCCTGGCCACCATCAAAGAGTTCACCGCGATCTTGATGGACCGGCTGGCCGGGCCGGTCACGCCCCGGCAGCGGGAGCACCTGGAGGTCATCTGGTCCTGCATCGCGCGGCTGGGGCGGATCATCGACAACCTGCTGGACCTGGCCACGATCGAAGCCGGCCGGGTGCTGCTCCACAAGACGCGGGTCGAGCTGGGCCCCCTGCTGGATCACGTGGAGCGGTCCATGCGGCCGTTGGCGGACGCCAAGCAGATCGCGTTCGCGGTGCAGGCCCCGCCGGCGGCGCCGCCCCTGTTCGCCGATACGGATAAGCTCACGCAGGTGCTGCTCAACCTGGTCAGCAATGCCATCAAGTACACCCCCGGCCCCGGCCGCGTCACGCTCCGGGTCGAGGAGCATCCCGGGGAGTTTCAGTTCAGCGTGGAGGATACCGGCGTGGGCATCGCCGCCGGGGAAGTGCCGAAGCTCTTCGAGCGCTTCCAGCAGCTGCGGCGCGTCTCGAGGATGACAGGGTCCCGCGGCACCGGCTTGGGGCTGGCCATCAGCAAGCAGCTGGTCGAGCTCCACGGCGGGCACATCTGGGTGACCAGCGTGGTCGGCCAGGGCAGCGCCTTCCGGTTCACGCTGCCTCAGCAGCGCCTCGATGAGGTCTTCCGCGAATCCCTCCAGCGGGCGCTTGAGGACGCCAAGTCCGGTACCGGCCGCGTGTCCCTGGTGATGCTCGCGCTGCCCACCCTCCAGGCGCTGAAAGCCCAGTATGGCCTGGAGGAGACGGACCGGCTGCTCAAGGGCATCGAGGAGGTCATGCGAACGCTCGTGCGTCGTCCGGGCGACACCCTCGTGACCCGCTGGCTCCAAGGGCAGGTGGTGCTCGTCTTGGAGGGGGTCGGGCAGGCGGACGCGCGCGCCATCGCCCAGCGGGCCCAGCAGGTGTTGGCGCAACGGACCTTTCGCCTGGGCGCCACGGAGCTGCAGGTGCCGGTCGCGGCGGCGACGGCGACCTACCCGGACGAGGCCCTGAACCACGAGGCGTTGCTGCAGGCCGCGGAGCGGCAGCTGAGCGGCGCGGTGCACCCGAAGGCCCGTCTGCTGGTGGTGGATGACGAGCTGAAGCTGCGCCGGTTTCTGCAGGAGGCGCTGGGGCTGCGGGAGTATGACGTCCTGACGGCCGCCAGCGGCCCGGAGGCCTTGGCGCTGCTCAAGCAGCAGCGTGTGGACCTCATCGTGTTGGACCTGCTCATGCCGGGGATGGACGGCGGCGAGGTCTACCATCTGCTCAAAGAGGACCCGCGCACCAAGGGGATCCCGGTGGTCATTGTGACGGGCAAGGGCGAGCGGGGCAGCCGCCCTCCCGGCCTGGAACAGGCCCCCCATTACCTCGAGAAGCCCTTTGAGCTGGAAGAGCTGGTGGCGAAGATCCGCGAGATCTTGCGCAGCAGCTTGAAAGCGGCTTGAAATCCGCACGCCGACCCTCGAACCTCTGAGGGAAACGTGCTACAATAACAGCCCCAGAGCAAGACAGGCAGTCATTCCGCAATGCCAGCGAACGGCAACGGGGATCTCGCGCTTCGAATGAAGCCCCGGAAGGTGCATTCCGAGTTTTCTGAAGACGATCACGTCGTCCTGCACGAAGGCGATACCCACCGCTTCCTGAAGACGCTGCCAGCGAACAGGATTCAGCTCATCATCAGCTCACCACCGTACAACCTCGGCAAGCAATATGAAACCCGGGTCGAGTTACAGTCTTATCTCAAAAATCAGGAGCCTGTGATTGATGAGCTGGTGCGGGTCCTCAACGGTCAGGGGAGTCTCTGTTGGCAGGTCGGCAACTACGTGTGCGACGGAGAAGTGTACCCCCTCGATATTTTTTACTACGATTTCTTCAAGGAGAGGGGTTTGAAGCTCAGGAACCGGATCATTTGGCATTTTGAGCACGGCCTTCACGCCTCCCGTCGCTTCTCTGGACGGTATGAGACGCTGCTCTGGTTCACAAAGAGCGACCAGTATACCTTCAATCTTGATGCCGTGAGAGTGCCCTCCAAATACCCCGGCAAGCGGCACTACAAAGGTCCTCGCAAGGGCGCCCCCTCCGGGAACCCATTGGGAAAGAACCCTTCCGGTTTTTGGAACCTCCTGGCTTCCGAGTGGAAATCGCAGGTCTGGGATATCCCAAACGTCAAATCAAACCACCCTGAAAAGACCCTGCACCCCTGTCAGTTCCCCGTCGAGCTCGTGGAACGATGCGTGTTGGCTTTGACCGAGGAGGATGATTGGGTGCTTGACCCATACGCAGGCGTTGGCTCGGCGCTGGTCGCGGGGATCAGGCGCGGCCGGAGGGTTGTTGGGTGTGATAAGGAGGCGAGGTATATCGCCTTAGCCCGACAGCGGATTTTCGAATTGTATGAAGGCAAGCTGAGAATTAGGCCTCTCGGGAAGCCTGTCCACCGGCCCTCCGGGCGGGAAAAGGTCGTACAGGTTCCAGACGAGTGGAAACAGCGCCGCCCTCTTGCTTCCCACCAGCACGCGCTTGTGACTTAACATCAGCGCATGAGGATCGTCGGGTACTACAGCTACCGGCACGCCCGTTCCATTCTTGAGGCCGAGTACCCCTCGGAGTTGATAGACGTCCAAACCATCTTGAACGACATCGATTTTGTCCGGCAGAAGCAGGACATCGCTCGTTCACGAGGAGGCCGGGTCGTTGCTACAAAGTCCCTGAGCGCCCCTAAGACCACGCAAAGATGGGGATTACCATCCCGATCTTGGTCATCGGAGTGAGTGACGCGTCCGCGGCTTGACGGGGTCGGCAAAGCATGCTACAGTACGGCTGAATGCGAACACGCTTCCCGAAGCCCCCGGTGTGGGCGGCCTGCCTTGTGTGTGTTTCCCCAATGATCGCCGGTGCGGCGAGCTTGCGTGAGGAGGCCGTCTCGTATCGGCGGCAGGGCTACGACGCCCAGCAACGCGGCGATACCGCCGGCGCCTTGATGTGGTACCAGAAAGCCGCAGGCCTGGATCCCGCGTACCCCACGCCGCACAACGATCTCGGCATCCTGCTGGAGGAGGCGGGTCGGCTGGACGAGGCCGAGCAGGAGTACCAGCAGGCGCTGGCGCTGAACCCCAACTACCTCGAGCCGCACGCCAACCTGGCGATGCTGTACGAGCGGACCGGGCAGCGGGAGAAAGCGATCTCCCACTGGCTGAAGCGCTACGAGCTGGGCGATCCGTACGACCCCTGGACCCATCGCGCCGAAGAGCGGCTGCTGGCGCTGGGGGTGCTGAAAACCCACCCGGGGCTGAAGGGGAAGCTCTTCACCAGGCGGAAGGTGGTCGAGGAAGAGCTGAAGGCCCACGCCCAATCCCTTGAGGAGTTCCGCAGCGTCACCGACGCAACCGGCACGTGGCCGTAACCCGATTTGACCGCTCGCCCCACGACATCGTCCCATCCCCACACGTGAACGACACGGCGTTTCTGATCGACGGCACGGCGTTCTGCTACCGGGCGTTCTACGCGATCCGCGGGCTGGCGACGTCCGACGGCCGGCCGACGAACGCCGTCTTCGGGTTCGCCCGCATGCTGCAGGCGCTGCAGGAGAAAGCGCATCCGACGTATCTCGCCGTCGGCTTCGATGTCGGCAAGCCGACGTTCCGGCACAAGAAATTCGGCGAGTATAAAGTCCAGCGCAAGCCGATGCCGGACCCGCTGATCGCGCAGGTGCCGCTCGTGAAGCGGCTCTTGGACGCCTACCGCATCGCCGTGTTCGAGCGGGAAGGCTACGAGGCGGAGGACGTGCTGGCCACGCTCGCGAAGCGGCTCGCCGCGCGCAGCATCGAGGTCTTCCTCGTCACCGGGGACAAAGATGCGCTCCAGTTGGTCAACAGCCACATCAAGGTCTACAACCCGCATCAGGAGGATGTCGTCCTGGACGCCGCCGCGGTCAAAGCACGCTACGGGGTGGGGCCGGAGCGAATGGTGGATCTGATGGCCCTGATGGGCGATGCGATCGACAACATCCCCGGCGTGCCGGGGATCGGGGAGAAGACCGCCACGCAGCTGTTGCAGCGCTTCGGCAGCCTGGCGCGGCTCTACCAGCGCCTGGACGAGGTGGACAGCCCGGCGCGGCGCGCGAGCCTCGCCGCGGCCCGGGAGCAGGTGGCGCTCGCCCAGGAGCTGGCCCGCATCGACACCGAGGTGCCGCTCGAGGTCGACCTGGACGCCCTCCGACCGCACGAGCCGGATTGGAAAGCGCTGCGCAGCCTGTTTCGCGAGCTGGAGTTCAAGCGGATGCTGGAGGCCATTGAGCAGAAGACGCCGTCCGCGTCCGCGCAGGTGACCACGCATCTCGTGGCCGACCCGGCGCAGCTGGACGCGTGCCTGCGCGAGCTGACGACATCCGGGGCGCCGGCGGCGGTCGTGTGTTGGCCTGCCCCCCCGGCTGCCGCCATCCTGGCGCTGGCGGCGACACCCCAGGCGGCGTGGGTGATCCGGCTTGATCGCGAGCGGCTCGCCACGCCGTCCGGCAGGCGCCTGGCTGCATGGCTGGCGGATCCTTCCGCACCGAAACTGAGCCACGATGCGAAACGCGCCATGCGCGCGCTGTGGCCGGTGGCGCAGGCGCTGGCGGGCCTCGTCGGAGACACCATGCTGGTCGCGCATCTCATCAATCCCGCCAGGACCTCGCAGGGCCTCAGCGACCTCGCGGACGAGTGCTTGGGCGCGCCGCTTCCCCAGGTGCCGAAACCGGATGCGCCGCCGACGCTGGCCGAGGCCTCGGCCGAGATGTGGGCGCCGTACGCGCAGGCCGCGTGCGCGGTCATTCGCCTGCACGAGCAGCTGCTGCCGACCGTAGACGCGCACGGCCTCTCCGCGCTCTATCGGGATCTGGAGCTGCCGCTGGTCTCCGTGTTGGCGCGCATGGAGCAGGCCGGCATCGCCATTGACGTGAAGCACCTCGCCGGCCTGCGGGCGTCAATGGACGCGCGGATGACCAGCTTGATGCAGGAGATCTTCCGGCTGGCCGGCTGCGAGTTCAACCTGAACTCGCCGAAGCAACTCGCGCAGGTGCTCTTCGAGCGGCTGAAGCTGCCCGTCATCAAGCGGACGAAGACCGGCCTCTCAACGGACAGCGACGTGCTGCAGCAGCTCGCAGCGCAACATCCGCTGCCGCAGCAGCTCATGCAATACCGGGAGCTGTCGAAGCTCGTCTCCACGTATGTCGAGGCGCTGCCGAACCTGGCGGATCCGGCCACCGGGCGGATCCACACGTCCTTCAACCAGACCGCCACGGCCACCGGGCGGCTGTCCTCCAGCGAGCCGAACCTGCAGAACATCCCGATCAAGACCGAGCTGGGCCGCTCCATCCGCAAGGCGTTCATCCCGGGGACCGCCGACGGCGCGCTCGTGGCGGCGGACTATTCCCAGATCGAGCTGCGGATCCTCGCGCATCTCTCCGGCGATGAGCAGCTCCGCCAGGCGTTCCGGGACGGCCATGACATCCATCGGTTCACGGCCTCGCAGATCTACGGGATCCCGGAGCGCGAGGTGCAGCCCGAGCAGCGCAGCGCCATGAAGGCGGTCAACTTCGGCATCCTCTACGGGATGTCGGCGCACGGCTTGTCCCAGGAGCTGGGGATGCCGCACGAGCAGGCCCAGGCGTTCATCGACGCCTATTTCGGGCGCTACCCCAGGGTGCGCGCATACCTCGACAGCCAGATCGAGCAGGCCAGGCGCGAGGGCTTCGTCCAGACGATGCTGGGCCGCCGCCGGTACATCCCGGAGGTTGGCAGCCCCGATCCGATGACCCGGCAGTTCGGCGAACGGATGGCGATCAATGCGCCCATCCAGGGCACGGCCGCGGACCTCATCAAGCGCGCGATGGTGCAACTCGCCGAGGCCTTTGCGGCCCAGCGGCTGGCGAGCCGCTTGGTGCTCCAGGTGCATGACGAGCTCGTGTTTGACGTGGTCCGCGCGGAGCAGGAGCGAGTGGTTCGGCTGGTCCGGCAGCTCATGGAAGGCGCGATGCGTCTCGAGGTGCCGCTGACCGTCACGATCAAATCCGGCCCCAACTGGCTCGCGATGACCCCCGTGTGAAAAAGTGCCAGGCACTTCGCCGGTTCGATTTTTTGAGGATCTGTGGAAAACTATGACCGCGGGGAAGTTTTGCACAGGCCCGGCGAGATTTGAACCGGGAAAGTGCCTGGCACTTTTTCGATGGTGGTGATTGGCGTGACAGGGGGTGTGGGCACCGGCAAGACCACCGTGGCGGCCATGTTCAAACGGCTGGGCGCGGCGGTGGTGGACGCGGACGCGATCGCGCACGAGCTCATCCGGCCCACGCGGCGGGCCTTCCGCGAGATCGTCAGGGCCTTCGGGCGAGGCGTGCTGCGCTCCGACGGCGCCATTGACCGCGCGAAGCTGGCCGCGGTCGTCTTCAGGGATGCGCGGCGACGCCGGCGGCTAGAGCGCATCCTGCATCCGCGGGTCATGCAGGACGTCGCCCGTCGGGTGCGTCGGCTGCGGGCGGACGGTCGGGTGCCGGCGGTGGTGCTCGACGTGCCGCTGCTGCTCGAGGCGGGCGGCCGCCGGGATGTGGATGCCCTGGTGGTCGTGACAGCGCCCCGGCACATCCAGCGCCGGCGGCTGGCGGCGCACACCGGATGGTCACAGGAGGACATCGAGGCGCGGATCGCGGCGCAATGGCACCTTTCGGCCAAAGTGGCGTTGGCCGACTATGTGGTGGATAATGCAGACGGCGTGGCGGCCACGCGAACACAGGTGACACGGATATGGAGACAACGGGTAGCACGCAGCAGCAACGCCCGGCGAGCGCGCAGCAGAAGCTCGACATCGCGGCGCTGAAAGCGCTCAAGATCCCGGAGCTGACCCGGGTCGCCCGGGAGCTGGGGGTCAACGGCATCTCAGGGCTGAAGAAGCAGGATCTGATCTTCAAGGTCCTCTCCGCCCAGACGGAGAAAGAGGGGCTCATTTTCTCCTCCGGGGTCCTGGAGATCCTCCCGGACGGGTTCGGGTTTTTGCGCTCCCCGAACTACAACTACCTGCCGTGCCCGGACGACATCTACGTCTCGCCCTCGCAGATCAGGCGCTTCGACCTGCGCACCGGCGATGTCGTCAACGGCCAGGTGCGCCCGCCGAAGGAAGGCGAGCGGTACTTCGCGTTGCTCAAGGTGGAGGCGGTCAACGGCGAGAATCCGGAGGACTCCAAGGTCAAGGTCAACTTCGACAACCTGACCCCGATCTACCCGAACCAGCGGTTCGTGCTCGAGACCTCGCCCAAGGAAATCTCGACCCGGATCATGGACCTCTTGACGCCGATCGGCAAGGGCCAGCGCGGCCTGATCGTGGCCCCGCCGTACAGCGGCAAGACGGTCCTGCTGCAGAAGATCGCCAACGCGATCATGACCAACAACCCGGACGTCGTGCTGATCGTCCTGCTGATCGACGAGCGGCCGGAAGAGGTCACCGACATGCAGCGCTCGGTGAAGGGTGAGGTGATCTCCTCCACGTTCGACGAGCCGGCCGACCGGCACATCCAGGTCGCCGAGATCGTCCTCGAGAAGGCCAAGCGGCAGGTGGAGCACAAGAAGGACGTCGTGATCCTGCTGGATTCCATCACGCGGCTGGCCCGGGCCTACAACACCGTGGAGCCGCACAGCGGGCGCGTGCTGACCGGCGGCCTGGACGCCAACGCGCTGCACAAGCCCAAGCGGTTCTTCGGCTCGGCACGCGGCGTCGAGGAGGGCGGCAGCCTGACCATCATCGGCACCTGCCTGATCGACACCGGCTCCCGGATGGACGAGGTGATCTTCGAGGAGTTCAAGGGCACCGGCAACATGGAGCTCACCATGGACCGGAACC
>CAZKXY010000027.1:0-16623 GCA_964556925.1 uncultured Planctomycetales bacterium
CAACCAGGACGTCTGCTATCGTACACCCGTGTGAGGCCATTTTGCAAAACCTCAGTAATAGTAGAGCTGTACGTCAGAGATTGATGGGAGGGTGGTGACGGACTTAACCTCAACAATGACCTTCCTATCGACAATGAAATCCGGCTCATAGACTCCAACACGTTCTCCTTTATAGGTGACGCTCAACCGCGGTTTCTCGCTAAAGGGAATGTCTCGAAGTGTGAGTTCCTTCGCCAACGCACGGTGATACACCAGCTCCTTAAACCCTGGGCCAAGCGTGTTATACACTTCGTATATGGCGCCTCTGATACGATAGGTCAACTCCTCGTAGAGGTAGCTGCTTTGATCTGCGGTCATCAGCTCCGCCGATAATCTGCAGCTATCAGCCGACGATCTGCGGACATCAGCGTTCACCAAATCGTCCATCCCCCGTCCACCAGGAGGTTCTGGCCGGTCACATAGGCCGAGAGATCGCTGGCCAGGTACGCGACCGCGCCTTTGAGGTCCTCTTCCGTGCACATCCGGCCCAACGGGGTCCGCGCGACATAGCGCTCCTCAAACGCCTGAGGCGGATGGCGCCACACGCCCCCCGGGGAAATCATGTTGACCCGAATGCGGGGGGCAAGCAGCGTGGCGAGGTAGCGGGTTAACTGCAGCAACCCCCCTTTGGCGACCCCATAGCCCACGGGATTGGCCAGCGAGGTGCCCGCATACAGCCGGACATCCGGCCCGACCACCCCGTAGATGGAGCCGAAGAAGATCACGGAGCCGTGCCCCGACCGCGCCAGCGCCTCCCGAGCCTCCTGCGCCAGCACAAACGCCGACGTGAGGTTGACGCGCAGGGCCGCATCCCACGCCTCGACCGTTTGCCGGTCCAGGTCGCCGGTCCATCCCTGCCCGTTGTCGCCGGCATAGGCGGCGCTGTGCACGAGGATGTCCAGGCCGCCGCGTTCCTGCACCGCTGTCTGCACCGCGTGCCGTGTCTGCGTCTCATCCGCCAGGTCGCAGGGCAGCGGGGTGGCGCTGCCAGGCCGCACGCGGGACAACTGCTCGGCGCGCTGCCGGCAGGCCGCCGCGTCCAGATCCAGCACCGCGAGGGTCGCCCCGAGCTCGATCAATGCCTCCTCGACCGCGAGGGCGATGTGCCCGGCCCCGCCCGCGACGAGCGCGGTGCGGCCGGATAAATCCATGAGCCGGGTGATCGGCTGGACCGCCGGAGCTGCCACCGCCGTCATGAGGCCGCTCCGCTGGCCACCTGCGCCCGGTCCAGCCACGGCAGCCGGATCACCCCGCCTTTGACCAGCAGCTCGGCCCGGTCGAACTGGTCAGGCGTGTCGATGGACACCGCCCGTACCTCCGGGGTCTCGTACAGGAGGAACCGGCCCTCGTCCCGCCAGAAGTCTTTTTCGACGCGCCGCATGAACGCGGCGCGCCAGATGTAGATGAGCCCGTTGATGTGGTACACGACCGGCAGCTCCTGCCGGCACGCGAACCGGTTGCCCCCGTCGATGAGGTCGGCCATCCACCCCCCGCGGTCCACCACGCAGTGCCAGATCGGGTTCGCATCCGGTTGCGACACGCTGAGGATGCCGTCCGCCTCCGGCCGCGCCTCCAAGCGGCGCAGGGCGTCGGCGACATCTGACAGCTCCCGCGTCGGCGACGTGGGGTCCAGCAGCAGGAGGGCGTCGTACGCGCCGTCCTGCGCCTCGACCTGCGCCAGGGCATGGCGCAGGACCGGCCACATGGGGGTCGCATGCTGCGCGAGCTCGGCCGGGCGCAGGAACGGCACGTCGCCGCCGAATCGCCGCGCCACCTCGGCGATCGCCGGCGAATCGGTGGTCACGATGCAGCGGGCGATCTCCGGGCAGAGCTTGGCGTACCGGATCGTGTGGGCGATGAGCGGCAGCCCGGCAAACGGCCGGATGTTCTTCCCCGGCAGCCCCTTCGATCCCCCCCGGGCCGGGATCACCGCCAGCAGCCGCGGCGCAGTCTGCTCAGCCATGGCTCGTCATCGCCATCCCCGTGGCGGCAACCGTCGCCGGAGCCGCGTGGTCTGCCAACGGCCCCGCGGATTCTGTGGTGGCTGCGGGGCGCACGAACCGGCCGCCGAGCCTCACGACGGTGCGCGCCGGCACCTCCTCCCACCCCGTCCGGATCGTCAACAGGCGCAGCAGCGTTCCACCGGTGATCACCTCCACGCTGTCCGAGGGACCGTAGCGGACCGGGACACCGTTGCAGGAGGGGTGAAACGTCTGGGCCTTGTCGTCCAACCGCTCGCATCGAGCGACATGCACGCGCATCATGAGCTGCCGGCTGCTCCGAAAATCCCCGAAGGCCCCGAGGTACGGCCACCCGAAGCCCCGCACGAACGCGTCCACGGCATCAGGCGTCCAGTCCCAGTCGATGCGTCCATCCCGCTCACCGCGGATGAGGGGGAAGTACAGTTTTGCGCCGTTCTGGGGATCCAGGCAGGGAATCCGGCCGGCGCGCACGAGGGAGAGAAAGCCGGCCAGCAACAAGGGGTACGCCTGGAATTGCGCGCGCATGATGTCGACCGGATAACACCGGGCCGGCCATTCGTAGGGCACGGTCGTCGCGACCGCCCCCGCATCGATCGCCGGCGCCACCCAGTGCAGCACCAGACGGTCCGCCTGCAGCTTGTTCAGGATGGCCCAGGTGAGGCCGGCCCGCCCGCGGTACAGGGCGGACCCATGGATGTTGAACACCAACCCGGCAAACGCCTGCACGAAATCCTCCTGGAGCACCTGGGCGGACACCGAGAGCACGAGGTTGACCCCGCGCGCCTTCATCGCGCGGACGCAGGCAGGCGCGTTGAGGTCAGGGGCCTGCAGGAAGGCCGCGCCGATGCGCCGGGCCGCTTCGCCCAGCTCCTGGTACAAGCCGAGCCGCTGGAAGCCGCGCAACTCGTCGCTCCGCGGTCCTTGGAGGGTAGACTCATGCGTGCCCACCATCGCGACCGGCACCCCCAGCGCTTGCAGCGCCATCAAGGCCTGGTAGCATCCAGCCCCTGAGCCCACCACGCCGAGCTTCAGGTCTCGAAACGCCCACGGCAACGCGATGCTGGTCATGTGAGGCGCTGGAACCCCTCTTGCCGGACAGGCCCCTGCAGCGACCGCTCCACCGCGCCGTCGCGGACGGCCTGGGCGATGCGGGCGAACGTGTCGTCCACCGCGCCCAGATACCGCGCGACCTCCTCATCCCGGTGCGCGTAGCACGCCGTGAACTGGGGCGAGGCGAGGATGTCCTGCTCCAACATCCATTGCGTGAAGAGCGTTTCAAGGGCTGCGGCCTGTTCGCCCTCGAAAACCAGCTGGCTCAGGGGCGGGATCCCGGAGGCCTGCGCCTTGAGGCCGTGGCGGCGCGCCGCGTCGGTCCAGCCGGCCTGGACCCGCTCGCCCAGCTCGATCAGCCGCCGGCCCGCGCCGAGGCGGCGGAATTTCCTGATCATCGCCAGCGCCGCCGTCGGCCCGATCCGCTCGGTCCAGGACGTGCTGCTCATGAAGCTCTCTTGCGCCGCCTGCATCACAGGCTCGACGCCGATCACCGCGGCGATCGGGTAGCCGTTGCCGAGCGCCTTGGCGAACACCGCCACGTCGGGCGCCACGCCATACTGCAGATGGATGCCGCCAGAGCCCATGCGCCATCCTGAGGTGACCTCGTCGAAGATCAGGACCGCACCCGCGCGCGTCGCGAGCTCCCGCACCCCTTCCAGGAAGCCGGGCTGCGGCCCGGTGCTGCGCGCGGACTCCATGACGACGGCCGCCAGGTGGTCGGGATGCTGTTCGACGATGGCACGCAGATCTTCAAGCGAGTTATAGCGGAAGGGATGCAGCGTCCCGCGCAACCCGCGCGGCACGCCGGCCGGCTGCAAGCCGGGCAGGCAATGTCCGTCCAAGGCCTCGGTGCCCGAGAGGTTCGCCGCCAGGTACCAGTCATGCCACCCGTGGTAGCCGCAAAACGCCACATGCTCGCGGCCGGTAGACGCGCGGGCGATGCGCACCGCCATCGCCATGGCTTCCCCGCCGCCCCGCGCGAATCTGGCCATCCGGGCCCAGGGATGCAGCTCGCATAAGAGCTCGGCCAGCTCAACTTCTTCCGGACAGTTCAACGTGCACATCGAACCGCTCCGCACCGCCTGGGTGACCGCCGCATCCACGTCCGGATCCGCGTACCCCAGCACGCAGGCTCCGACGCCGAGGATGCTCATATCCAGGTACTCGCGGCCGTCCAGGTCCCAGACCGAAGCCCCCTTGGCTCTGGAGTAGTAGGCCGGCCACAGATCCGGAAGAAACCGCTCCGGCCGCTTGGACAACAGCTGCGTGCCGCCCGGGATCAGCGTCCGGGCCTTGCGATACAAGGCCTGCCCCGCGCCTGCGGCGGCGACAGCGCTCATCAGACCGGCACCGTCCTGCGCTCGGCGGACCGCGAGGGCGCCGCGCTCGGCGCAGGCCGCGCGGCGTCGAGGAGATCGCACACCGCCAGCAGGTTCATGCTCCACCCGTCAACGGCAGGTTGGCCCCGTTGAGATACCCCGCGGCCGGGCTGGCGAGGAAGGCCACCAGCTCCGCGGTATCGTCCGGCGTCGCCAAGCGGCGCATCGGGTTCCTCAGCGCCTCCACTTCTTTTGCCCGCAAGGGGATCGTCGCCGTGAGGTCGGTGGCGGTCATCCCGGGCGACACCATGTTGCTCGTGATGCCTGATGGCCCCAGCTCCGCCGCCATTGAGCGGACCAGCCCCCACAGGGCGTGCTTCGCGACCAGGTACGCGGCCCAGTGGGGTGGAGGGACCCCGAGCATCGCGGCGGTGCCCAGGACGATGAACCGCCCAAACCGTCGCTCGATCATGCCCGGCACCGCCTCCGCCATCAGCGCGAGCGCGCCGCCGACATACGTGCTGAGGTAGGGCTCAAGGTGGCGATAGGCCAGGTCGGGCAGCTTGACCGCCTGAAGCGGCGGGGTGGCGCCGTGCACGAGCACATCAAGCCGGCCGCACGTCTTGATCACGTCCCTGGCCAAGTCGCCCGCGGAGCGCGGATCAGCGAGATCGGCGGCGAACGCCTTGGCCGTGCCCCCCCGGCCCTGGATCTCCTCCACGAGCGCGTGCGCCTGCTGCGCCGACGCGCGGTACGCCACGGCCACGGTCATGCCGTCGGCAGCCAAGCGGCGCGCGATCGCCGCACCGATGCCACGGGAGCCGCCGGTGACCAGCGCCACCAGGCTCCCGGCGCGGGCCGCGCGGCTCGGCGCCAGCTTCTCCGAACGCTTCACCCGGGCCGCGCCCTGCATCACGATCTTCCCCTCCTGATTGGTCGCCCGGGTCGACAGGCGCAGCACCCCGGTCGCCGGGGACACCTGGTCCACCGTCAGCGTCAGCTCAATGACATCCCCGACGAACACCGGGCGCACCCATTCGACCGACTGGTCGAGCCACAACGCCCCCGGGCCCGGGACATCCATGCCGATCATCTTGGACAGCCACGTCATGAGCAGGGCGCCGTGTGCCACCGGCTTGGCGAAGCCGAACTGCCGCGCCTCGGCCGCGTCCACGTGGATCGGGTTCCGGTCGCCGGAAAGCTGCGCGAACTGGTCCACGACCGAGGCATCCACCGCAAACGTGGCGCGGCAGGTGCGTCCCACCGCGATCTCGTCAGGCGCCTCCGTCGTCCGCATCGCGTCAGGCCGTCACGCCGCGCTCGGCCAGGATCAGCCGAATCAACCGGACCGACAGCATCTCCACCATGTCCTCAGCAGAAAACGACACGCCAAACTCGTCCTCCAACGCGAGGACGAGATTGATGTGCGACATCGAGTCCCACTGGGGGATCGTCTCCGGCCGGCTCTCCTCCGTCACGGTGTCAGCGGGGATCCCGAACACCGCGGCGATCACGCGAGCGAGCTGATCCGGATGCGCGGCTGTTCGAAGCGTCATGGTCCGTCAGGCGTCCGCGCGCCCACCAACTCGTCCGACGCCTCAATGGCGATGGCGGCGGTCAAGGGGAGGTCCTCCGCCCCCAGCGAGCGGCTCCACGACCTGCCGGTCCCGTCCACATCCGCGAAGCCGTGCCGGCCGTAGAAGGTCGCGGCGAGGCGGTTGGTGCCGGTCGGCACGTAGTCACCCAGCACCTCGCGAGCGCCCCGCGCCCGGAGCCGCCGCAGCAGGACGCCAAGCAGCGCCGTCTCCGCCCCTCGCCCGATCACGCGGCAGCTCAGGAGGAAGGTGTCGATCCGCCACCGCCAGGGCCCGCCGTCCGGGAGGGCGATGGCCACCCCGACCAGCCCGTTGTCGCCGAACCGGTCCGCCAGGCGCAGCCACAGCGCAACCGCCCCGGCGTCCACCATGGCCTGAATCGCCTGGGCGGAATGCCGTCGGCTGGTGAGGTTGAACTGATTGGTCTTCGCCACGAGCTGGGCCACCCGTGGCAGCGTCTCCTGGCTCAGGCAGCCGATGGTGGCCCTCATCTCAAGCCCGCTGAGGAACTCTTCGACGGACTCGCTCTGCGCCTGGACGCGCTGGCGCTGCTGGTCCTGCTGATACGCCGCCGCGCGGGTGAGATCTTCCGGGGACAGCGCCAGCCGGTCGAACGCCCCGGAGTCCTCCAGCGCCTGGATGAACCCCAGCGGATCCTCCGGCACCTCGATCACCGTGACCTCAGGCAGTTGAGACCGGATCCAGGCCCGCTCGACGGCGCTGTCGTCGAATACGGCCAGCGCCTCCACCCCGAGGCGGAGCTGCTGGGCGATGCGCCTCAGGCTCGTCGCCTTGTCGTGCCAGCCGATCTCCATCACGGCGAAATGCTCGGCCTTCAGGACCGCGTCGGGATGCCGCGCCAAGACGTCGCGCACCTCACGCTCGTCGTTCTTGCTCGCCGCGGCCAGCAGCACCCCCTCATCCCGCAAGGCCAGCAGCCGCCGCTGAAATGCCTTGTAGACATTGCCGGGATAGTCCTCGCCCAGCGCGATGCCGCCGAGGCCCTCCTCGCCGAGCCCCCCGCCCCACAGGGTGTTGTCGAGGTCAAGCACCAGGCACTTGCACGGGCTCACGCAGACCGCGCGCAGGTAACGGGCCAGCCACCGGCCCAGCGCCCGCTGGGCCTCCGCGCCGAACGGGATCCGACCGAGGTACCACAGCTTCGGATCGGACCAGCGCTGGAGCCCCACCTCAGCCACGATCCGCGCGTAGTCCAGGACGTAGGCCCCGGGGACCTGCCGGCAGCACCGCGCCACCGCCTGGTTGGCGAGGTGGACCGCGTGCGTCAGCGACTCCTCTCGTGAGGCATCCGCCAGGCCCGCGGGCCAGCAGGTCGGGCTCGCGTAGTTGCAGACCAGGATCGCCGCCTGGGTCGTCCGGCGCAGCCGCGCAACCAGCGAGGTCAGCCGCTCTTCGATCGCGGCCAGCTCGCGCTGCACCTCCTCGTCAGCAAGCGCCAGAAACCGACACGCCATGCGCGGCGCGATCTCCTCCAATCGCATCGCCAGGATCACCACATCGGGCTCACACGCATGGAGCGGGCTGCGCGCATCGAAGACCTGCTGCTCAAGTTGATTGAACGGCGCGAAGTACGGGCGGATCCACAGGCCCCGCGCCGCGCCCTCCACCACCAGGGAGGGCCGGAGCGTCTCCACCGTGACGGTGGACAGGACGCCGACCTTCACCACGCGCAGGTGTGGGACGGCGCCGGCCTCGATCTGTCGAGCCGCGCTGAGCAGTTCCGTCACGGTCGAGTGCGGTTGGTCTGATCGGTCCATGCGAGGTCCGCGATCACTGGAGATTCCACCCGTTCCTCGTGCCGGCTCTCGGAGGAGCGCCGGGCCGCGTCGCAGATGGCGAGCGCCTTCACCCCGTCCTCGCCGGTCGCAAGGCGCGGCTCAGGCCTGCTGCGGCAGGCCTGGAGAAAGCCGAGATCTTGGGCCCGGGCCGAGCGTCGCTCATCACCATGCGCCTGATCAGGTCACACCGAGACCGCGCTCGATGCCGGCTGGCTGGACTCCGCCGCGCCGACCAAGAGGTCACAGACCGCGAGGAGCCAGATCTGGTGCGTCATCTCCACGATGTTGTACGCGCGGCTGTCCACCCAGAAGTTGAGCCTTCCGAGCCCGCGCAGCGGATTGTCGGGCGCGAAGCCCGTGAAGGTCACCGCGGTCAGGCCGTGGGCCCCCGCATAGCGCGCGGCGTTGAGCATGTTCTGGGACCGGCCGCTTGAGCTGATGAGGACCGCGCAATCGCCGGGATCCGCGTAGCACTCCAGCGCCTTCTCGAGCCAGCGCTCGTAGCCGTAGTCATTGGCGAAGCAGGTGATCAGGTCCGCCTCGTTGAAGTTGATGCACCTAATCCCGGCGGTGTTGGTCAGGTCGACTGCGCAGTGGCTGGCGATGGCCGCACTGCCCCCGTTGCCGGCGCAGATGACTTTCTTGCCCGCCGCCTGGGTGGACGTGAAGAGCTCCTTGAGCTCGATGAGCTGCGGGATGACCGCGGTCTCGAACAACGACCGGCGATAGCGCGCGAAGTACGCCGCCAGCCACGCCCGCTCCTCCATGGGCGTCACGGTCCCTGCTTGCGCATCAACAACATCCCGGTGCTGATCGGCAGCAGCAGGGTTCGGTAGTTCGGCTGCCGCCTGGCCATCGCTAAAAAGCGCTTGACCCCGCGCCCCTTGGAGGTCTTCGGCTCGTCGTTGAGCACATCCCCGAGAAACAGCACGTCATCCGCGATCAGCAGCCCGCCAGGCGCGAGCAAGGGATCGAGCAAGGTGAAGTACAGGCCGTACCGCTCCTTGTCGGCGTCCAGGAAGATGAGGTCGAACGGCTGCGACGGGCTGAGGGTCCGGAGGACCTGCGCCGCATCCCCTTCCAGCAGCGTGACGCGGTCGGCCACGCCGTTCCGCTGGACATTCTCGCGGGCGAGCGCGGCGAACCGGGCCCCCTGCTCGATCGTCACCAGCCGCCCGCCCGGCCCCAGCGCCCGCGCCATGCCCAGCGCCGACGTCCCGATGAACGTGCCGATCTCCAGGATGCGCTGCGGCCGCTGCAGGAGCACGAGCAGCTCCAGCAACCGCAGGGCCATCGGCACCGACGTCATGACTTCCAGCGCCATGTCATCCGGTTCTGTCAAGTCAAACTCCTCCGCCGGGGAGCGCAGGTTCGCCGTCGCCACCAGCAGGCGGTACAGGGCGGCGTGGAAGGCCTCCTCGGTCCCATCGAACTGCAGCCGGAGCACCGGCTGGCACGGCACCGTCTTGTCCGCGAACGACAGCGTCGGGACCCGGCGGCGGAATTCCTCAACCCAGGTCTCCGGCGGCTCGTGCGGCATCAGACCGCCGCCTCCGACAGGTGGGCCTGCGTCAAGCGGCTGAAGTACCCCTGTTTCTGCAGCAGCTGGGCGGGGGTCCCCTCCTCAACGATCCGGCCCTGGTGCAGCACATAGATGTCGTCGGCGCTGGTAATGGTGGAGAGCCGGTGGGCCACAACCAGCACGGTCGCCTCCTTGGCCACACGCTCAATCGCCCGCTGGATGAGCCGCTCGGAGTGCGTGTCCAACGAGCTGGTCGCCTCATCCAGGATGAGCAGGTCCGGCTTCTTCAGGAGCGCCCGCGCCAGCGCCACCCGCTGGCACTGCCCGCCGGAGAGGCGCACGCCCCGGTCTCCCACCACGGTGTCGTATCCCTGGGGGAGCCGCTCGATGAACTCCGCCGCATTCGCCTGCCGGCAGGCCTGCCGGATCTCCTCCTCGGTCGCCGCGCCGTGGGCCCAGCGGAGGTTGTCGCGGATGCTCATATTGAAGAGCAGGCTGTCCTGGGGCACGTAGCCGATGCGGCCGCGCCAGGCGCGCAGGTTAAGGTCCTGCAGCGGGACGCCGTCCACCAGGATCCGCCCCGCCATCGGCTCATGGAACCCCATGAGCAGGTCGATGAGGGTCGACTTGCCCACCCCGGACTCGCCGACGAGCGCGACCATCGTGCCCTTCCGAATCTCGAGGGTGAGGTCCACGAGCGCCGGGGCATGGCCGGGGTACGCGAACATGACGTGCTCCACCGCAATCCCATGGCCCAACCCGGCACACGGCCGCGTCCCGGATCGTTCGGCGCACGCCCGGGCCTGCCGCCGCAGGGCGTTGACCTGCTCGTCGCTCGGCAGGAAGTTCAGCAGGTTGTTCCGCTGGATCATCACCTCGCCGATGAGCGGGATGCTGCTGCGCAGGGCCCACAGCAGCACGGCGATCTCAGACAAGGGGATCTGGAATCGCTGCGCCGCGAGCATGGCCACCACCAGCACCAGGGTCCCGAGCGGCTCGTACATGAGCGGCGTGCCGCTGGCCAGCGTCTGGGACCGCAGCACCGCCCGGCGAAAGGCCTGAAAGCTCGCGGCAAGCTCCCGCGCGTGCTGCGGCTGGGTGCCAAACCCCAAGACGAGCTTGGCGCCGCCGATGGCTTCCTGGATGACCGCGCTCAGCCGGTTCATGGCCGCGGTCGCCACCGTCCCGAGGCGATAGGTCACCCGCCCCAGCAGCAAAAACGGCGCCGCGAAGACCAGCGCGGTGATCAGGCTCAGGCCGGTGACCTGCCAGGAAATCCACACGGGGACCGTCAGATAGCAGGCCAGCTTGAGCAGGCCGGCGAACAAGCGGGCCATCGCCGAGAAGGCCTCGCCCACCATCGTGATCTCGTGGAGGAACGTGTTGAGGAGCGTGCCCTGCGGTTGCCCCGTGAAAAACGACCAGCGGGCGCGGAAGAACTCCTCGAAGGTGCCGCTCGTCAGATCGCCCAGCACCGCGAGCTTCGCCCGCAGCTGGCAGAACCGCGCGAAGATGCTCAGGCCCCCCTTGAGCACCTGGAAGACCATGAAGACGGCGAGCAGGCTTCCCAACGACACCGGCAGGCCCAGGCGGCCCACGCCGCCGGCCACCTGGCGGGTGAGGGGGCTGGCCTGCTCCAGGCTGGGATGAACGAACCAGTCAATGACGGGCGCCACGGTCAAAAAGGAGACGACGCCGATGACGCTTTCCACGGCCAGCACGACGGTGTTCCCCATGAGCGGCCAGGGGAACCGCCTCCACATGGTTCGGATGAACCGGACGACCTTCATCCAGGCCTCGCTACTCCAACAATCCCCGGTGCTGGCGGAGGAACTCCGCCCCGATCCGTCCACGGATCACGCCACGCAGGGTGCTCGGTGTGAACAGCGACCAGAACCGACGCTGCAGCTCCTCGTCTTCCGGGGTGGTCTGCCAGGTCCCCCTGAGCCGCTCATCCATCTCCACGGCCAGGGCGGTGATCTCCTCCGGGGTGTTCTCGATCACCTCGATCCCGTGCCGCTCATACTGCTCCGCCCAGTGACACCGTCCGATCCCGGAGTCGAGAATCTCCCGGAAGGTGAGCCACCGGCGCTCCGAACGCAGCCAGAGCGTCTTGGGGATCAAGAGGTCCTGCGCGCTCCAGCTCCGGACATAGGCGAAGGGAATGAAGTTGACGAAGGCGACCCGCCGCCGGAAGATCACCGGGATGCAGGCGATGCCGGATGGGTCGCCGAGATAAAATCGGCAGTGGGCCCCCACGAAGATGTCCAGGAACTCGGTCCGGCCGTTGCGCGCATAGTCGAGGATGCGAGGGTTCGATGTCTCCATGGGCGCTTCGACGACCGCGCCCACCCTGAGGGCCATATAGCCTCGGCGCGTCAAGGTCTCCACCGCCGGCAGCAGGTTCTGGATATCGGCGTTCCGGTAGTTGTGATAGTCCCAATTCCGGTCCGGATAGGTCACCGCCAGGTAGCGGGGCTCCCTGGCCTGGAAACATACGTACGGTGTTGCCTGCCCGATCCCCCACCCCGCAAGGGAAGCCCATCCGCGGCGACACTCCTCCTCGGTAAACGAGAGGTGCGGCCGGGTCGTGGCGAGCAGGCCGTGGAAGTCCCGGTCTGTCCCCGACGGCATCGGCACGCGATGGGTGTTCGCCCCCGGGAACCAGCCATTGACCCGGTTCAACGAGGCCACGAATCGGCTGACGGGCAGCGTGCGGTCCCACATCCGTTTCAATTGCCGGTTGCAGACCGGGAGCGCGTGGTAGAACAGATCGACGGTCCGCCGGCCGTGCAGGCCGGCGTCCCGTTCGCAGAGGTAGACCTCGACGTTGGCCGAAAACGGGCCGATCCGCGAGCTGGACAACGGCCCGACGCGGATGGTCACGAGCGGGCGCAGCGCCCTCATCAGCAGCACGGCTGGAACGGCCAAGAGGGTGTCGACCAGGGTGCGCACCTTGCGGAGGAGCACCCGCAGCCCCCCGTCGCGGATCTCGCGCCGCTGCCCAAGAAAAAAGTGCCTGGCACTTCGCCGGTTGGATGTTGGCCCGGGCTGTGGAAAACCCTCAGCCTGGTGAAGGGGCTGGTCCTGTTGCTGAACGGGCACGGTCATCGTCATCCGGCGAGTGCTCCCTACTTCACGCATAACGCCATCAGGTAGTGGGCGAGCTTGCTGAATCCCGTGTGCACCAGTTCATCGTTCATCGAGAACACGAACACCCGGCTGAAGTGCCGCTCCAGGGTCGAGGCCAGCCGGACCGGATCAAACAAGTTGATGTGCCCCTTTTGGCTCCGGGGCGAGGAAAACTGCTGGGCGTGCAGGCTCGGCGTGCCGATCACGGCCACCCCCCGGGGCTCGAGGGCCTCGGCGCAGTGCTGGAGAAACCGCGGCTCCTCGGCGGGATGCAGGTGCTCGATCACATCCAGGCTGACGAGCCCGTCCGCGGGATCATCGGCGTACGGCGCGGCGACCACATCCTGGCACAGGAACGCCAGCCGGCCGCGGCCATGGGGCAAGACGTGCTGCCTGGCATACCCGATCTGGGCCTCGTCAAAGTCGATCCCAGTGACCCGCGCCGGCGTGTCGGCGAGAAGCATCAGCGTGCCGAGCCCTTCCCCGCATCCCACATCGAGGATGTGGCGGCAGCGCGCCAGCATCTTGGCCGCGAACTTATACCGCGCCAAGGTGAATCCCAGGTGCTTGAGGTCGTGCAACACGGATTCGGTGTTGACCGGCCCCAGGAGAAACGTCGGAAGGATCTCCGCCTCGCGGACCTGGTCCCACGCCGCTTTGGTCTGGGTCATGGCTACAGGCCTCCTCCCCTAACCGGTTGAGCTGTCATTGCCATTATTGAGCGCGGACCGGCTGCCCCATTCAGCGACCGCCTCCACATACACGTACGACGCGAACTCGGGGAACTGTCGACCCAGGAGGTCCAACCCTTGATGGATCTCCATGGGCAGCGGTGTCAACAGCGACGTGGGCAGCGGCTTCAGATAGAAGGGCTGCTCATGCGTCACCCGCAAGCCGCCCAACTTCAGATGCTCCCGCAGCTCGGCAATGGTGTAGACCCGGTAATGCCCCAAGCGGACATCGGACTCCGATAACTCTTCCACGCGCGAGATCAGTCCCATCGTGACCCCGAGCCGCCGATGCAGCGACCCGGCGAGATTCACGAGCACGTGAATGACGCCACCGGCTTGAAGGTGCGGGATCACGCGACGGAGCACGGTCACAGGGTCTTTCAGATGCTCCAACGTTCCCGACATGACGATGTGGTGGTATCCCTCCTGACCAAACTCCGCCTCTTCAATGGGCGACCGAATCAGTTTGACGGGACCCAGATGCTCCGTTTCGAGTCGCGTCAACACGAGCTCGCACGTTCGCTGGTCTGGCTCAATGCATGTCACGTCACTAAAACGCCGGGCCAGGAGCAGCGTGACGTCGCCGCTTCCGAGACCCACCTCGAGGATTCGAAGATGCCCGCTGCAGGACAGATGATCGAGCCGCTCGCGCAACAACTCGACACGAAGTTTCACCTCAGGGATCTGTTGCACCAACGAATAGTCGTAGCTCGCGAACTTTAGGGACCCAGACATTCCCTTCCCCCCTCCTCTAGCGGATGGAATACCCCCCATCAACGACCAGGTTCTGCCCTGTCACATAGGCTGAGGCGTCGGACAATAAAAACAGATACGCGCCGATGAGATCGGACGGCTGGCCGATGCGCGACAGCGGAATACGGCTGGTGACCTCCCGCAGGTAGTCCGGCCGCTCCGGGCCGCGCTTCTTCGGAAACCACCCGGGGGTCACCGCATTGACGCGGATCCCCTTCGGCGCCCAGGAGGCGGCGAGGTACTTGGTCAACTGCAACACCGCGCCCTTGGCGGCCGGCGTATGCGCGGATGGCTGGATCGGCAGGTCGAGGTACATCTGGGGATTCGGGGCGAGGATGCCCCACAGCGAGGCGGTATTGACGATCGAGCCTTTGCCCGCCTGGAGCATGTAGCGGGACACCACCTTGGTGCAGGTGAAGCAGTAGGTGGTGCCGTCCAGGCCCCGCAACCATCCGTCCAGGTCCAGCGCCTCCCACGGTTCGCGTCCGCCGGTGCCGACATGGTTGATGAGGCCGTCGATGCGCCCGTAGGTCCGCCACGCCTGGTCCACCACCTGGGCGAACGCGGCCTGGTCCGCGACGTCACAGGCCACCCCCTCGATCGCGCCGGTCCCGCTGGCCGCGCGGAAGGCCCGCAGGGCTTCCAATCGTTCGGCGGTGCGCCCGAGGACGATGACGCGGGCCCCGAACGACGCCAGGCCTCTCGAGATCTCGCTGCCGAGATGGCCGGCGCCACCGGTGATGAGCACCACCCGGTCCTCCAGGGAAAACAGGTCGTGGCAGCTCCGCCGTGCTGCCACGCTCGCGGCTGACGGGTCAGACATCGCTCAGCTGTTGGCAAATGGCCTCAGGGCTCAGCCCGTGGGCCTTCCACATGTCGCGCGGCGATCCGAACAGATGGATGAAGGCATCCTTCAGGCTAAAGGTGCGCAGCCCGCAGGCGGCGCGGCGCTCGGCCGCCAGCTGCTTCACCTGCGCGGCCAAGCCGCCCCGCTCGGAATGCTCCTCGATGACGACGACGGCCTCATAGCGCGCCAGCATCTGCGCAAGGCGCTCCGTATCCAGCGGCTTGAGCGTATGGACATTGACAATCGCGACCGACCGGCCGCGCGATTCGAGCTGCTCGGCCACCTCACACGCCAGCTTCATGATCGGCCCGTACGACAGGAGGCAGATCTCGGAGCCGTCCTTGAGCAGCCGGGCCCTCCCGAACTCGAAGGGCTCAGGCGCCTGGGAGGTCAGGTCCGGCTCGCCGGCCTTCCCGAGCCGGAGGTAGACCGGTCCCCCCCGCCCGAGGCAGGCGCGCACCGCCGCGGCTGTCTCCTGCGGGTCGCACGGCGCCAGGACGGACATGTTCGGCAACGCGCTCATGACCGCGATGTCCTCCTGCGCGTGGTGGGTGCCGCCCAGGGTCGAATAGGCCATGCCGCCGCCGATCCCGACGACCGTGACCGGCAGGTTCTGGTAGCAGAGATCGTCGCGGACCTGCTCAAATGGCCGATAGATGGAAAAGGTCGCGATGGTGTAGGCGAACGGTCGGCAGCCCCGCATCGCCAGCCCCGCGCAGATGCCGATCATGCTTTGCTCCGCGACCCCGACATTGAGGAAGCGCTCGGGGAACTCCGTCCGGAACTGCGCCATGCTGCCGGCCGGCGAGATGTCGGCCACGACGATGAAGATGCGCGGGTCCTCCTTGGCGGCCTGGTAGAGCGCGCGGGCGAAGGCGTCTCGCATGGGCTCAGGCCTCCTCCCCGTCGGACAATTCGCGCAGCGCGCGCTGGTATTCTTCGGGGGACGGGGAGCGGTAGTGCCACATCGGCACGCTCTCCATGTAGCTCACCCCTTTGCCTTTGACCGTCCGCGCGATGATCAGGAGCGGCTTCAGCCCCTGGCGGGACGCGACGGCCTCATAGATGGCCTGCGGGTCATGCCCGTCCACTTCGGCGGCCTCCCAGCCGAACGCCCGAACCTTGTCCGCCACCGGGTAGAAGTTCGGCAGGATCTTGCTGGTTTGCCCCAGCGACTGGAAGTCATTCAGATCCAGGAAGGCGACCAGGCTGGTGACCCCGAGGCTGGGGGCCAGCATCATCGCCTCCCAGACCGATCCCTCCTGCATCTCCCCGTCGCTCATCACCACGTAGACGAGTCGATCAGCGCCCCGGACTTTGTCGGCGTAGGCCATGCCCAGGCCCATCGCGAGCCCGTGGCCGAGCGAGCCGGTTGAGGCTTCAATCCCGGGGACGCCGTAATCCGGATGGGTCGCAATGCGGCCTCCCGGCTTGGAGTAGAGCGCCAGGTCCTCGCGGGAGAGCACCCCCAGCGCCTCCAGCACCACGTACTGCGCCATGGAGCCATGGCCTTTCGAGAGGATGAACGTGTCCGGAGGCTCCTGGTCGCGCCGCATCAGCCCGAAATACACCGCGTCCACGATCTCCAGGCAGGAGAACGATCCGCCGATATGCAGCGCGGTCACGGTCTGGGAGATCTCCAGAATGCGTCGCCGGAACTGCCGGCAGCGCTTGCGCGCGGCGGCCGCGTCAAACGGCCTGACGAGCACGGATGACGTGTCCATTCTGCCTCGCGTGTAACGCGATCACCGCCAGGTCCCAGAATCCCAATAGATACGTCACGATCGGGTACTCGGCGGCGCATTGGCGCTCGAGGAACCGGATGGCCTGCCCCTCGAAGCAGCGCAGCGG
>CAZKXY010000028.1:0-16433 GCA_964556925.1 uncultured Planctomycetales bacterium
AAGGCCCGTTCGGCGACCACTTCGGCCACTACTCCCATCCGGCGCCGTTTCCCGTCATGTGGGTGCACACCGTCACGCGGCGGGCCAATCCGGTCTACCTCTCCGCGGTGGTCGGCAAGCCGCCCCAGGAAGACCGCTACGTCGGCAACGCGGTCCAGGAGATGCTGCTGCCCATGATCCGGCTGATCCATCCGGAGCTGAAGGATCTCTGGGCCTACTATGAGGCCGGCTTCCACAGCCTGGCGGTGGCGTCGGTCGATGAGCGGTTCGGCAAGGAAGGGATGAAGACGGCGCTGGGGCTCTTGGGCACCGGGCAGATGGCGCTCACCAAGTGCCTGGTGCTGGTGGACGCGGACGTGGATGCGCGCGACTTCAGCGCCGTGCTGCGCGCCATCCGGGAGCACTTCGATCCGTCGAAGGACTTCCTCTTGCTTCCGGGGGTGCCTTTTGATACGCTGGATTTCACCAGCTTCACGCTCAACCTGGGCAGCAAGATGGTGCTCGACGCCACCCGGCAGGGGGGGCCGAGCGCCGCGGCGACGGTGCTGGTGACGGAGGCCCAGGCCTGCTCGCTCCATCCCCGCATCCGGCATGCGCGCCTCCTCGACAGCACGTTGCTCGCCGTGCAGGTGGCAGGCGAAGGACGGGACGTGGTGGCCGCGCTGGTCGCATCACCGGCGCTTGCCGCAGTCAAGCTGATCGCGGCGGTCAGTCCGGACGTTGACCTGGGGGACCGCGAGAGCCTGCTCTGGGGCCTCTTCACGCGGTTCGACCCCGCGCGGGATGTCATCTTCTCAACGACCGAGCTGCGCGGGGCATGGGCGGTGCCCCGCGGCTGCCTCGGGATCGACGCGACCTTCAAGCCGGGCTATCCTGAGCCGATCGTGATGGATCCGGCCATTATCAAGCGCGTAGACGAGCGATGGCATCAATACTGGAGCGCATAGCGCACAAGCTCCAGCAGCACGAGCGGCTGACCCGCGAGGAGGGCCTTGCGCTGTTCGAGACGCGCGACCTCATCCGCCTCGGCCGGCTGGCGGACCAGGCCAAGCGGGCGCGCTGGGGCGACCGGGCCCACTTCGTCATCAACCGCCAGATCAACCCCAGCAACATCTGCGTGCTCTCGTGCCGCTTCTGCGACTTCGCCACCAAGCGCGGCCGGCCCAACGCCTACGAGATGACGATCGAGGAGATCCTGGAGACGTGCCACTCGGAGCTGTCCGAGGTGCACATCGTCGGCGGGCTGCACCCGGACTGGCCGTGGGACCACTACCTGGAGATGCTCCGGGCGATCAAGGGCCGCTTCCCGCGGATCCAGATCAAGGCCTGGACCGCGGTGGAAATCGATTTTTTCTCGAAGAAGTTCCGGCTGAGCGTCGAGGAGGCCCTGCGGCAGCTGCAGGCGGCGGGGCTGTCGGCGCTGCCGGGCGGCGGGGCCGAGGTGTTCTCCGAGCGGGTGCGCAAGGCGCTGTTTCCGTTCAAGATCGGCGCCCCGCGATGGCTTTCGATCCATCGGATCGCGCACCGGCTGGGCATCCCGACGAACGCCACGCTGCTCTACGGCCACATGGAGACGGTCGAGGAGCGGGTGGATCATCTGCTCAAGCTGCGCGAGCTGCAGGATGAGACCGGCGGCTTCACCCCGCCCCATGGGGCTGGCCCTGCCCTTCAGGGCGGGGCGGGGTTCATGAGCTTCATCCCGCTCGCCTACCAGCCGGGCAAAACGCAGCTCGTCGCGCGCCAGGCGCCGGCGACGGACGATCTCAGGACCATCGCCGTTGCGAGGCTGCTGCTCGACAACGTCCCCCACATCAAGGCGTACTGGGTCACGATGGGCGAAGAGATCGCGTCCGTGGCCCTGCACTTCGGCGCGGATGATCTCGACGGCACGATCGGGGAAGAGCGCATCATGCACGCGGCCGATGCCGCCTCCCCGGTCAGCCTGACCCGCGGCCGCCTGGTGGAGCTGATCCGCGAATCCGGCGCCACACCGGTTGAGCGCGATGGCCTCTATCACACCCTCCACGTCTACGACGACCACGCGCGTTGCGCGAGTGCCGTTTCTTAACAGCGCCCCGTTCCTGAAGGACCTGGCGCTGGGCGCGCGGTACGAGCTGGTGGACTGCGTGCCGCGCGAGCTCGGGGAACGGGCCGCGCGCGGCGAGCTGACCGCCGGCCTGTTGCCGCTGGCCGATTACTTCCGGCTGCAGGGCGCCTTCGAGCGGATCGGCCCCTTTGGCATCGCGGTGCGTGGACGCGTCCGCAGCGCGCTCCTGTTTTCCCGCAAGCCGATCCGCCAACTCGACGGGGCCGTCATCGCGGTCACCGAAGAGACGTCAACGACCCTGGTGCTGTTGCGGCTGCTGCTCGAGCGCCGCTACCGTCTGGCGCCGGCTTCGTATGAGCGCGGCCGCCGGGCAGACGCCGACGCGCTGCTGCTGATCGGAGACGAGGCGCTGCGGATGCGGCAGGCGAACGCGCAGTATCCCTTCGAAATCGACCTGGCGTTTGAATGGTGGCTGTGGCAGCACCTGCCGTTTGTCTTCGCGGTCTGGGCCGTCCGGAAAGAGGCGAGCCCTGAAGAGAAGACCACGATCGAGCGGGGCGTAAGCCGGGCGCTGGCGCTCAACAGCGGCAGGCTGCCGCAGCTGGCGCAGGAGGCCTCCGCGCCGCTCGGCGTGCCGGCCGAGGAGCTGGCATCGTACCTATCCCGCTTCATCTACCGCCTGAGCCAGCCGGAGGAGGACGCGATCAGGCAGTTCAAGATGTTAGTGGATGCACACCGCTTACTCTGATCGTGTCGGATCGATGCGTTCGTCAGCTGCGGGGGTGGCTCGCCTGCGGTGCGCGGCATCGCTCCGGCCGCCCAGCGTGCGGCCGGTCGCTCAAAAGGTGTCAGACACCTTTCCCGATGCGAGACGACAGGTCGAAAGGTGTCTGACACTTTTTGCGATGCACAAGCGGCCTGCCTGCCGGGCAGGCAGGACCCGTCGGGCTAGCGGCACGCTGCGGTGGGTGGGCCGATGAGTCTCATCTGTTCTGAGGCGATCGAGGAAAAGGCGCTCTCCGGCGCGCGCCTGACGCGCGAGGAGGGCCTGTGGCTCTGGCAGCGGGGCGAGCTGCTGGAGCTGGCGCAGTTGGCCACGCACGTCCGGTTCCGCCTCCACCCGGAGCCGCGCGTCACCTTCGTCATTGACTCCAACCCCAACTACACCAACGTCTGCGTCACCGACTGCGTGTTCTGCGCCTTCTACCGCAAGCCCGGCCACCCGGAGGGCTACACGCTGACGGTGGAGCAGGTGATGGAGAGGGTGCAGCGCGCGGTCGAGCTGGGTGCGACCACGGTCTTGCTGCAGGGCGGGCATAACCTCCAGCTCCCGCTGGAGTACTACCTCAGCCTCGTGCGCGAGACCCGCAGGCGCTTTCCCCAGGTGACCCCGCATTTCTTCACCGCCTCCGAGGTGACGACGATGGCGCAGGTCTCCGGGTTGCCGATCCGGGAGGTGCTCCTGCGGCTGAGGGAGGCGGGCCAATGCACGCTGCCCGGAGGCGGCGCGGAGATCCTGTCGGATCGCATCCGACGGCGCCTGGCGCCGAAGAAGGGCGGCGCCGAGGCGTGGCTCTCCGTGCACCGTGAAGCCCACAGGCTGGGGTTGAAGTCCACCGCGACGATGATGTTCGGGCACATCGAGGAGGACGAGGACATCCTGGAGCATCTCGATCACGTCCGGCGCCTGCAGGATGAGACCGGCGGGTTCACCGCGTTCGTGCCCTGGACGTTCAAGCCGGGCCACACGCCGCTGGAGAAGCCGATCCCCCGCCATGCCGGCCCGACGCAGTACCTGCGGATGATCGCTTTCGCGCGGCTCTATCTCGATAACGTCCCCCACATCCAGGCGTCGTGGTTTTCCGAGGGCAAGAAGACCGGGCAGATCGCGCTGCACTTCGGGGCGGACGACTTCGGCGGGACCCTGTTCGAGGAACACGTCCACGCCGCCGCCGCCTTCGTGAACACAACCACCGTGGAGGAAGTCATCACGCTCATCCGAGAGTCGGGTTTCATCCCGGCGCAGCGCACCACCCTCTACGAGGTCCTCCGGGTGTTTGAGCCCGTGTCGGCATGACCCCCCCATCGCTTGCAGCCCGCCCTGAGGCGATCCGGTGGGACGAGTTGATCGAGCGCTCCCTCAGCGGGCAGCCGCTGTCCCGTGAAGAGGCCCGCGCGATCCTCGCGCTGCCGGATGAGGAGGTCCTCCCCGCGCTGCGCGCCGCGTTCGAGATCCGCAAGGCCCGCTTCGGCAAGCGGGTGAAGATCTGCATCCTGCAGAACGCGCGCAGCGGCCTCTGCCCGGAGGACTGCCACTACTGCTCGCAGTCGTCCCTCTCCACGGCCACGATCGACAAGTACCCGCTCATGGACCAGGGGCAGCTGGTGGAGGGGGCGCGCCGCGCCGCCGCCGCCGGGGCCACGCGCTACTGCATGGTCGCGAGCGGCCGCGGCCCGACCGACGAGGAGATCGAACGCTTCTGCGAGGTGACGCGCGCGATCACGCAGGCGGCCCGCTTGGAGATCTGCGTCTGCTTGGGGCTGTTATCGGAGGCGCAGGCCCGGAAGCTGAAGGAGGCCGGCGTCGGGTGGGTCAACCACAACCTGAACACGAGCGAGCGGTTCTATCCGGAGGTCTGCTCGACCCACACCTACCAGGATCGCGTCGCGACGGTGCAGAACGTCCGCAAGGCGGGGCTGTTGACCTGCAGCGGAGGCATCATCGGGATGGGCGAGCGCGACGAGGACATTCTCGAGCTGGCCTTTGCCTGCCGCGAGCTGCGGATGGATTCTATCCCGGTCAACTTCCTCCACCCGATCCCAGGCACCCCGATGGGCCACTTCGCGTTCCTGACGCCGATGAAGTGCCTGAAGGCCCTCTGCCTGTTCCGGTTTCTGAATCCCGCCAGCGAGATCCGGGCTGCGGGAGGCCGGGAGGTCAACCTGCGGTCGCTGCAGGCGCTGGCACTCTATCCGGCGAATTCGATCTTTGTCGAAGGCTACCTGACGACGCCAGGCCAGCAGGCCGAGGAGGCCCGCCGGATGATTGAGGACGCGGGCTTTGAAGTCGAAAAGGTGTCAGACACCTTTCAAAGCGGGAAAGGTGTCTGACACCTTTGGAGGCGAGATGGCGCGGAGGTGGATCATCACGGCGGTCGGGCAGGACCGCCCGGGGATCGTGGCGGGGGTCACGAAGACGCTCTTCGAACACGGCTGTAACCTCGAAGATTCGGCGATGACCCGCCTGGCCGGCGAGTTCGCCATCATGCTGATCTTCTCCGGCCCGGGGACCATGACCGAACGGTCGCTTCGACGGGCGCTTGAGCCGCTGGCGCGCCGGCTGAGGCTGGCCGCCCACCTCAAGCCGTTGACGAAACAGGAGGCCGCCAGGCCCCGCAAGCGGGGCCGGTCCTACCTGATCTCGGTCTACGGCAAGGACCGGCCGGGGATCGTGTACCGGATCTCGGACGTCCTGGCGAGGAACCGGGCCAACATCACCGACGTGCACACCCACCGCAGCCGGCGCGGCCGGCCGTCGCTGTACCTGACGCTGCTCGAAGTTGAAGTCCCTCCGGCGCGCCCGATCGCGTCACTCGAACGGCAGCTCGCCACCGCGGCCAGGCGCCTCGGGGTGGAGGTCAGCCTGCGCCCGGCCGAGGTGAACGTCCTCTGAGCAGGCTGGTCATTCGCCGCTTTCCCGACCCCCTCCTCAAGCGGCCCACCGAAATGGTGGAGCGGGTGGAGGTGTCCATCGCCCGCCTCATCGACGGGATGATCCGCACCATGCGGCAGCACCCGCGCTGCGTGGGGCTGGCCGCGCCCCAGGTGGGCCGCGGGCTTCGCCTGGCGGTCATGGAGGCGGCCCGGCATCCGAAGGTGACCAGCCACCACGGGCTGTTGGTGTTCATCAATCCCCAGGTTGACGATGCGCAGGGGGAGCAGATCGGTCGGGAGGGGTGCCTCTCCGTCCCCGACTTCACCGGGAACGTGAAGCGGGCCACCAGCGTGCACGTCACGGCGCTTGACCGCTTCGGCAAGGTGTTCGGGGTGTATCTGGACGGGTTTGAGGCGATCGTGGCCCAGCACGAAGTGGACCACCTGGACGGCACGCTCTTCCTGGATCGGGTGGCGAACCTCGCGGTCGATGTGTTTCGCAGAAAAACCTACCTCTGAGTCTCTCTCGTGAAGCGTATAAGCGTGAAGCGTATTCGCGTTGCTTGTTCGTCCAACGCCCATACGCTTATACGCTTCACGCCAATACGCTTCACGGCTTTTGGGGTTCGATGACGCTCAGGCGGGGCACGCGCGGGATCAGGCCGGCCTGATGGCCCAGCTCAAACAGCGTCCGGAGGCCCTCCCGGCAGTGCGTGGAGAGGATGAGCGACTCTTCGTTGACGTACATCCCGATGAACTGGCGGGCCCGGATGGGGTCGGTGCCGCGGCCGAACGTGAGGGCGTAGGCCAGCGCCTCCTCCTGGTGCGCGAACGCGTACAGGATGCTGTCGCGCAGCAGGCCCGCCGCCCGCTTGGCCGTGGGCTTGCCCAGCGATTGCTTCACGACGTTTAAGCCGAGCGGCAGCGGCAGCTTGACCTGCTGTTGCCACCACAGCCCCAGGTCGAGCACCGGCAGCAGGCCCGCATCCCGGTACGTGAGCTGCCATTCGTGAATCACCAGCCCCGCCTCCACCGAGCCGTCCAACACCGCCTGAGGGATCTGCGCGAAGGGCATCTCGACCGGCGTGATCTCAGGGATCGCCAGCCGCAGCAGCAGGCAGGCCGTGGTGTGCAGGCCCGGCACCGCGACCCGCCTGCCGGAGAGCTCCTCGGAGGTTTTCGGCGTGGTGGAAATGAGCACGGGGCCGTAGCCTTGGCCGACGCTGGAGCCCACCGAGAGGATCCAGTAGTCCTTGGCCAGGACGGGGTAGCTGGCGGCCGAGATGGCGGTCACATCCAGCTCGGCCTGGAGGGCGCGCCGGTTCAGCGCTTGGATGTCCTCGATGACATGCTCGAAGGCGAGCCCATCCATCGGGATTGCGCCGCTGGCGATGGCGTAGAACATGAACGCGTCATCCATGTCCGGCGTATGCCCCACCCGCAAGGTTTGAATCATCGTGAGAATGCGGAATGCGGAATGCGGAATGCGGAATGACCGCGCCCTTGATTCCGAACTCCACATTCCGAATTCCGCATTGCGAGGGTACTGTTCATCGGGTCAGGTCCATTCCTCGTAATGGATCTTCTCTTTGGGCACGCCGAAGCCCGCAAGGTCCGAGGCGATCGACCGGACGATCTCCAGCCAGCCGCAGATGTACATCTCTTTGTTGGCCCAGTCGGCGAGGTGTTTCTGAAAGGTCTGTTGGATGTGGCCGGTCTCGCCGTGCCATTCTTTCGGCCGGCTGACGACCGGGATGTAGTGGAAGGTGCGGCGCAGCGCGGCCAGCGACCGGAACTCCGAGTCGTAGAGCAGCCCGTGCTCGTACCGCGTGCCGAACAGCAGCCACATCGGCTGGCTGAACTGGATATGGATGAGGTGCCGGATCATGGCGCGGAACGGGGCCACCCCGGTGCCGGTGGCCAGAAAGACCGGCTCGTAGTTCAGCGGCTCCTTCAGCAGGAAGGTGCCGTGGGGGCCGGAGAGCGACACCGGATCGCCCGCCTTCAGCTTCCAGAGGTACGTCGAGGCGATGCCGCCTTCCAGGTGCTGGATGCACAGCTCGACCGCCTGCGGCTCGTGCGGCGGGGAGGCGACCGAATAGGCGCGCTTGACGACCTTGCCGTCGCGGGGGACGTTCAAGATGATGAACTGCCCGGCATGGAACGCCAGCGTCGGCGGCTCGACGAGCTTGAAGCGGAACCCCCGGACGTTGTAGGACAGGACGTCGACCCGTTCGACGGTCGCGCGATACTGGATGGCCGGCATGTCGGTTGATTGTAGCACAAAGCGGGAAAGGTGTCTGACACCTGTGCTTTCTGGTATCATGCTGCCATGGGGAGCGCGAATATCCTGATCGTCGACGACGAAAAGAACATCGTCGAAGCAGTGAGATACACCCTCGAGAAAGAAGGCTTCCGCACCCTGGTGGCCTCCGATGGCGCCAGAGCGCTGGAGCTGGCCCGCCGCGAGCTGCCCGATCTCATCCTCCTCGACTGGATGCTGCCGGAAGTGGACGGCCTGGAGGTCTGCCGTCTCCTGAAGCGCGAGGAGGCGACCCGGCAGATCCCCGTCATCATGCTGACCGTCAAATCCGAGGAGACGGACAAGGTGCTCGGCTTGGAGATGGGCGCAGATGATTACGTGACGAAGCCGTTCAGCCCGAAGGAGCTGGTGGCCCGCATCAAGGCTATCCTCCGACGGAGGCATCCCCCAGAGGAGCCGGAGCTGTTCCAGTTCAACGACCTGCATGTGGACTGGGGCCGGCACACCGTGACGGTGAAGCGCAGGCCGGTTGAGCTGACCTCGAAGGAGTTTGCCCTGCTGAAAGCGCTGATCCAGGCTGAGGGGCGCGTGCTCAGCCGCGAAGCGCTCCTCGAGCGGGTCTGGGGCTATGACCGGGCCGTCGAGATCCAGACGCGGACCGTCGACCTGCACATCAGCCAATTGCGCAAGAAGCTGAAGCCGGTGGCGGATCGGATCGTGACGGTGCAGAACGCCGGCTATCGCTTCGTCCTCGATGAATAAGCGCGCCCCCCAACGGCCCACGCTCTATCGGAAGACGTTCGTGACGGTCATCGCGGCCGTGGCGGTGGTCATCTTGGCTGGCGGTGTGCTGGCAAGCCGCGCGTTGGAGCGCCGGGCGGTTGCGCACCGCACCCAGTCACTCGTCCGGCTCGCCGAGGTCATGAAGCCGGACGTGCAACAAGCCCTCGCGGCGTCCGCGACCATTGAGGCGCTGCAGCCTGTGGCGGCCGCACTCGGCGCTAGGGCGCGCTGCCGGGTGACCGTCATCGATCCGGCGGGCAGGGTGCTGGGCGATTCCGAACAGACCGAGGCCTCTGTCCGCCTGATGGAACACCACCGGGGCCGCCCGGAGGTGCAGGCGGCTTTAGCCGGCGGGCTCGGCACGGGCCTGCGGTACAGCACGACGGTGAGGTTCCCGATGCTGTACGTCGCCCTGCCGCTTGGCGAATCCCCCGCGCTGCCAGGGGTGTTGCGGCTGGCGGTTTCCGTGACGGAGATCGGCGAGCTGCGCCGGGAGATCAGGCGAGCGGTGACCTCAAGCCTGATCGTGGGGTTGCTGTTGGCGGTCGTCCTGGGCGCGTGGCTGGCCCGTCGCATCACCAGGCCTCTCAGCGATCTGACCCAGGTCGCCCGCGCCTACGCGACCGGCGACCTGACCCGCCAGCCGCCTGCGGCGCCGGTTCGGGAGGTCCATGAGCTGGGGACGGCGCTCGGGGCGATGGCGGAGGCGATCGGCGGGCATATCGACGCGCTGACGACCGAGCGCAACCAGGCCAGGGCGATTCTGGAGAGCATGGCGGAAGGGGTCGTGGCGGTCGATGCCCAAGGCCGCGTGCTCTTGATGAATCCGGCCTCGCGCAGGTTGTTGGGATGGGCGCCGGACGAAGGCATCGGCCAGCGGTTCATCGAGATCGCGCGGCACCCGGGACTTCAGGCGCTGGCCCGCGATCTGCTTGCGCAGCGTCAATGGATCACAAAAGATCTGACGCTCTTGCAGCCCGAAAAGCGCATCCTCCGGGTCCACGGCGTTCCGTGCCAGGGCTGCGGTCCGGCAGGACCTTGCGCCGTGCTTGTGCTGCAGGATGTCACCGAGCATCACCGGTATGAGCAGCTTCGCCGGGAGTTCGTGGCCAATGTGTCGCACGAGCTGAAAAGCCCCCTGACCTCGATCCGCGGCCTGACCGAGACCCTGCTGGGCGGGGCGGTGGATGATGCCGCGAGCAGCCGCCGCTTCGTGCGGCTCATCGACGAAGACGCCAACCGCCTCTCGCGGCTGATCGACGACCTGTTATCGCTCTCGCAGATCGAGTCGCAGGCGGTGCCGGTCAAGCTGTCGGCCGTGGAGCTGAAGCCGCTGGTCGAGTCAGTCCTGGCGTCCCTGCAGGCGGGGATCACTCAACGGCGGCTCACCGCCGCGTGCGAGGTGCCTGCCGGCCTGGTGGTGCGGGCGGATCCTGATCGGCTGCGCCAGGTGCTCGCGAACCTGGCCGATAACGCCGTCAAGTACAACGTGGAGAACGGCACGATCACCGTCTCGGCCGTTCGCGAGGCGCCCTGGGCCAAGGTCACCGTGTCGGACACCGGCGTCGGCATTCCGGCGCAGGATCTGCCCCGCATCTTCGAGCGCTTCTATCGCGTGGACAAGGCGCGCTCCCGCGAGTTGGGCGGCACCGGCTTAGGGCTGTCCATTGTGAAGCATCTCGTGGAAACCCACGGCGGCGCGGTCTCCGTGCAGAGCCGCGTGGGCCACGGCGCCGCATTTTCCTTCACGATCCCGCTCGCCTCCTAGCGCGTTCTCGTCTCCTTCCGGTTTTACAGAAACCTTACGCCCCCCTCATACCATCCTGACACGCTCCCCGTAGACTTGCTTCCGAACGCGGTCGAGCGGGACAGCGATGGAGCGATGCAACGGAGGCTGATACCGATGCGGGGATGGAGGTCCTGGTGCGCGGTGGGGCTGGTGGCTGCGATGGGCTTTCCGGGAGCGGCTTGGGCGGGCGTGGAGGTGGATCTGCTGCTGGACAAGCTGGTGGAGAAGGGCGTGTTGACCCATCAGGAAGCCTCTGATCTGCGAGGCGAGATGGCCGAGTTCAAGGACGCCGGCAACAAGCAGCTAGCCAAGGAAATCGTCCCCAGATGGGCGCAGAGCCTCACGATCTCCGGCGACATGCGCCTGCGCTCGGAGCACTTCTGGCGCGACCAGACGACGAGCGCGACGAAGACGCGCAACCGCTCCCGCGGCCGCCTGCGCGTCGGCGCGAAGGCCAAGGTCAGCGACCAGCTCGAGGCCGGGTTCCGGATCGCCACCGGCACCAACACCGATCCGATCTCGACCAACCAAAGCGCCTCGGACAGCTTCGATAAGAAGGACGTGTTCATCGACCAGGCCTACCTCAAAGTCACGACGGTTGGGACCCCCCTGGAGGCGATGCCTCTCACCGCCTGGGGCGGCAAGTTCGAGAACCCGTTCTACGGCACCCCGATGGTGTGGGACGGCGACCTGACCTTTGAAGGGGCCGCGGTGTCGTTGGCCGCTGCGGCCGGCCCGGTGAAAGGGTTTCTCGCCGGCGGCGTGTTCCCGCTTGAGGAGCTGGGCGCCAACGGCGGCGACCCGACGCTGTGGGGCGGCCAGGGCGGCGCGACCTGGGCGGTCGCGCCCGGTGCGGAGGCGGAGTGGCTGAACGCGCTGACCCTCAAGGGCGCGGTGGGCTACTACGACTACGCGAACCTGGAAAACGGCGTGGACGTCCATGAGAGCAGCGCGTTCGGCAACACCGGCACCGTCTCAGGGGCCTCGGCGCCCTTCCGGTTTGTCCCAAGGAACGACTACGACTACAACGAGCTGAACGTCACCGGCGAGGCGAACACCAAGCTGGTCGGCTTGCCGATCCGGCTGCACGGGGACTACGTGAAGAACGTCGCGATCGCCGATGACGACGAGGGCTTTCAGCTCGGCTTCAAGGTCGGCACGGCCGACAAGCCGATGGCCTGGGAGGCGGGCTACTCCTACCAGCGGCTGGAGTCGGACGCGGTCTTCGGCCTGTTCGCGGACTCGGACTTCGGGGCGAGCGGCGGCACCGACCGCAGCGGCCACGTCTACTACGCGACGCTCGGCACGCTGAACAACTCGACGCTCGGATTCAAGTGGTTCGTCACGGAGGAGATCGACGGGACGGATGCCGGCGTCGACCGACTCCAAGTCGACTGGCTGACGAAGTTTTAACCTGACGGAGAGGTGTGACATGACCTGGATGCGAGGAGTGCTGGCGTTGACGCTCTTAGCGGGCTTCGTTGAGCCGGCATGGGCGGCGGCGCTCATCACGGCGGATGGCTCAAGCACCGTCTACCCCATCACCGAGGCCGTCGCCGAGGAGTTCCAGAAGCAGCATCGCAACGCGCGGGTGACCGTGGGGATCTCGGGGACCGGAGGCGGGTTCAAGAAGTTCTGCGCCGGGGAAACCGACCTCTCCAACGCCTCCCGCCCCATCAAACCGTCGGAAGCTGACCTCTGCGGGAAGAACGGCATCGCCTATATCGAGCTGCCGGTCGCGTTTGACGGGCTGGCCGTGGTGGTGCATCCCTCCAATGCCTGGGCGGAGCGCATGACGGTGAAGGAGCTGAAGACGCTGTGGGAGCCGGCCGCGCAAGGGAGGGTGGCCAAGTGGAGCCAAATCCGCCCCGGCTGGCCGGAGCAGGAGATCCACCTGTTCGGCCCAGGGGTGGACTCCGGCACGTTCGACTACTTCACCGAGGCGGTTGTCGGAAAGGCCCAGGCGAGCCGGGGCGATTACAGCTCCAGCGAAGACGACAATGTCCTGGTCCAGGGGATCGCGACGGATCCGATGGCCCTGGGCTACTTCGGCGTCGCCTACTACGAGCAGAACAAGGACCGGTTGAAGCTGGTGGCCGTTGATGATGAAAATGCCGCGAACGGCGAAGGGCCGGTCCTTCCCGCCTATGAGAACATCGTGAAAGGTACCTACCAGCCGCTCGCCCGCCCGATCTTCATCTATATCAACCGGCAGGCGGCGGACCGGCCGGAGGTGCAGGCCTTCGTGGGGTTCTACCTCACCGGCGGGCGCGCGCTCGTGGAGGAGGTCGGCTACATCGCGTTCCCGGAATCGGTCTACGAGCTGGCCGCGAAGCGGTTCGCCCAGCGCAAGACCGGGTCGCTCTTCGGCGGCAAAGGCGCCACGGTCGGCGTGAAGCTGGAAACGATCTTGGGAAAGTAGACCAGCCGATGTCCGCGACCACGCGTCTGCGGGGCGGTCAGGGACGCCTCATGGAGCAGGCGATCGGAGGCGCCTTGTTCCTCTGCGGGGCCGTGTCCGTGCTGACCACCGGCGGCATTGTGGCGGTATTGATCGTCGAGACCGTCGCCTTCTTCCGCGAGGTGCCGCTCGCGCAGTTTCTCACCGACCCCCAGTGGACGCCGCTGTTCGTCGACAAGCATTTCGGGATCTTGCCGCTGGTGGCCGGGACGGTCCTGACCTCGGCGATTGCGATCCTCGTCGCGATGCCGGCGGGGTTGCTGAGCGCGATCTATCTCAGCGAGTTTGCGTCGGCCAAGGTCCGTGGGGCGGTCAAGCCGCTGCTTGAGATTCTCGCCGGCATCCCCACGGTGGTCTACGGCTACTTTGCGCTGCTCTTCGTGACGCCGCTCCTTCAACAGGTGATCCCGCAGCTTGCCGGGTTCAACGCGCTCAGCCCCGGGCTGGTCATGGGCCTGATGATCATCCCGATGGTCTCCTCCCTGAGCGAGGACGCGATGTATGCGGTCCCGCAGAGCCTGCGGGAAGCCGCCTACGCCCTGGGATCGTCCCGCCTGCAGGTGGCCTGGCGGGTCGTGGCGCCTGCGGCGTGCTCCGGCATCGCCGCCTCGCTTCTCTTGGCCGTGTCGCGGGCCATCGGAGAAACGATGATCGTCGCGATTGCGGCGGGACAGCAGCCCCGGCTGACGCTCAATCCGCTCGTCCCGGTTGAGACGCTGACCGCCTACATCGTGCAGATCAGCCTCGGGGACACCCCCACCGGCACGATCGAGTACAAGACGATCTTCGCGGTCGGCATGACGCTGTTTCTGGGCACGCTGGGGCTGAACCTCGTCAGCCTGTGGCTGCGGGAGCGCGTTCGGGAGCGATACGCATGAGACGCACGGTGGCAGGATCCCGGAGCAGGGAACGGCTCTTCCGGGCCATGGCCGTGGCGGCTCTGGCGATGGCGCTCGGCGCGCTGGCGGTCCTCCTCATCGACGCGCTCCTTGACGGCTGGCCTCGGCTGAACTGGCCATTTCTGACCAGCTTTCCTTCCCGGAAGCCTGAGCAGGCCGGCATCCTCTCCGCCCTCGTCGGCACGACGTCCCTGATGCTCCTCACGGCGGCCGCGGCCCTCCCGCTCGGCGTCGGGGCCGCCATCTACCTGGAAGAGTACGCCAAGACCCACTGGATGGCGCGGCTGATCGAGGTCAACGTCGCCAATCTGGCGGGGGTGCCCTCGATCCTGTACGGGCTGCTGGGGCTGCAGGTGTTTGTGCGGGCCCTGGGCTTGGGGCGCAGCCTCCTCGCCGGCGCCTTGACGATGGCGCTGTTGGTGCTGCCCATCCTCGTCCTCGCGACGCGGGAAGCCCTGCGCGCGGTCCCCGTCTCGATCCGGGAAGCCTCCTATGCGCTCGGGGCGAGCCGCTGGCAGACCATCTGGCACCAGGTGCTGCCCCTGGCGCTTCCCGGGATCCTCACCGGGTCGATCCTGGCGTTTTCCCGGGCGATCGGAGAAGCCGCGCCGCTCATCACCATCGGGGCGTTGACCTACATCGCGTTCCTTCCGGACAGCCTGACCGCGCCCTTTACAGCGCTCCCTATTCAAATCTTCAACTGGGTGTCCCGGCCTCAGAAGGGGTTCTTCGTCAACGCCGCGGCGGGGATCATCGTGCTGTTGGTGGTGCTCCTGGTGATGAACGGGATCGCCGTCTATGTGCGCCAGCGGTTTCAGAAACGGCTGTACCTGTGAGGCCGTCTGTGGTAGGGATGGAACCAACGGCCTTCGAGATTCAGGCGCTGGATTGCTGGTATGGGGCCCTCCACGTCATTCGGAAGGTGACGCTGGCGATCCCTGAACGCCGCGTCACGGCGATCATCGGGCCGTCCGGATGCGGCAAGAGCACGCTGATCAGATGCCTCAACAGAATTAACGACCTCATTCCGGATTTCCGGATCAGCGGGCGGATTCTCCTCAAGGGCGAGGATCTCTACACGGCTGGGGGGGACCCTATCCCGATCCGGCTCCGGGTGGGCATGGTGTTCCAAAAGCCGAACCCGTTTCCCAAATCCATCTACGAGAACGTCGCCTACGGGCCGCGGCTGTGCCAAGTTCATGAGCGCGGGCGGCTGGACGCGCAGGTGGAAGCCAGCCTGCGGAAGGCCGCCCTCTGGGATGAGGTCAAGGACCACCTCGCCAAAAGCGCCTTGACCCTCTCCGGCGGGCAGCAGCAGCGGCTGTGCATCGCCAGGGCGCTGGCCCTCGAGCCCGAGGTGCTGCTCTTGGATGAGCCCTGCTCCGCGCTGGATCCCATCGCCACGGGGCGCATTGAAGAGCTGCTGCATGAGCTGAAGGCGCGCTACACGATCGCCATCGTGACCCACAACATGCAGCAGGCCGCTCGGGTGTCGGATGTCACCGGATTTTTGCTGCTCGGGGAGCTGGTGGAGTTTGGGCCCACGAGCTGGCTCTTCACGAATCCGAGCGATCCGCGGACGGAAGCGTACATCACGGGGAGGTTCGGCTGATGACCCCACCACCTGCCGGAGGCGGTGCCATGTCACAGGTGTGGTTCATGCCTGGGTCCTTCCACTTGGAGGGGAGGTTGCTTGAGGGTGGCACCGCCTTGGCCGGGGTGCGGGCTCTTCCGGCTGAGGCCGGCCACGGCCCCGCCATGTGGCGGGGCCACCGGCAGGTGGTGGGGTGATGGAACGCCGGTTTGACGAGGAGTTGAGGAGCCTCAAGGAGCGGCTGCTGAGCATGGCCGGGATCGCGGAGCAGTCCGTGGGCAAGGCCGTCAAAGCGCTCGTGGACCGGCAGGCCGAAATCGCCCGGGCCGTGATCAAGGATGACATCGCGATCAATCGGCACGAGGTGGAGATTGAGGAAGCGTGCCTGAGCCTGCTGGCCCGCTACCAGCCGGAAGCCAAGGACCTGCGCTTCATCGCGATGGTCTTCAAGATCGTCAACGACCTCGAGCGGGTCGGCGATCAGGCGGTCAACATCAGCGAGCGGACGCTGGAGCTGCTGACCGCTCCGCTCCTGAAACCGCTCATCGACATTCCAAAGATGGCGGCGCTGGCCCAGCAGATGCTCAAAGACGCCCTGGATGCGTTTGTCAATCAAGATGCCGAGCGCGCCCGAGCGGTCTGCCGGCGAGACGATGAGGTGGACCGGCTCAACGATCAAATCTACCAGGAGCTGCTGACCTATATGACCCGAGACCCTGACACCATCACGCGCGCGGTGGATCTGATCCTCGTCGGCCGGCATCTCGAGCGGGTGGCGGATCACGCCACCAACATCGCGGAGGACGTCTACTACCTCGTCCGCGGCACCACCATCAAGCACCGCCTCGCCGGCGACTAAAAGGTGTCAGACACTTTTCAAAGCGGGAAAAGTGTCTGACACCGTGTTGACGGCACCGGTCGGGTTTGTTATCGTGAGGCCGCG
>CAZKXY010000029.1:0-15800 GCA_964556925.1 uncultured Planctomycetales bacterium
TCAGCCAGTGACGGAGCCATCCGTGGGGGGCTGAGTTGTTTGTCCGCTGAGTTGTCCGCTTGACTTGGCTGCCGGAGTCTGCTATCGTGATCCGGTTATCGACAGCTTTGAGCGTAGGTGGACAAGCCGTGGAGCTGCGAGATGCTCCGCGGTTTTTGTTTCAGGCGAGGTGACGCCTATGGCAAAAGAAGAAGGGGTCGGGGTCGAGGGCAAAGTCATCGAGCGGATGCGCAACCTGCGGTTTCGGGTTGAGCTGCAGGGCGGGCACGTCGTCCTGGCCTATGTCGCCGGGAAAATCCGCCACCAATCCGGCCGAATTTTTGAAGGCGATACGGTGGGCGTCATGCTCTCGCCGTACGATTTGACGCAGGGTCGAATCGTGTACCTGATGAGGCGGTAAGTCACCCATTGAGCAAGGAGGTGACGCAGCAATGGCACGAGGAACCGTGAAGTGGTTTAGCGATCAGAAGGGGTATGGGTTCATCACCCCGGAGGATGGCTCCAAGGACGTGTTCGTCCACCACTCGGCGATTCAGGGCGATGGGTTTAAGTCGCTCCGAGAAGGCGAGACCGTCGAGTTCGAGACGACGAGTGGTCCGAAAGGCCCACAGGCGAGCAACGTCGTCAAGCAGGCGTAACGGCCCTCCAGGCCCATCGGCGGCCTGTTGAGATCCAAGGAAGGAGTTGGGATATGGGAAGGGCTCCCTGACCATTCCCAACTCCCTTCGTCGCCGCACCCCCATGCCCCCCGCGCCCCTTCGAAACATCGCGATCATCGCGCATGTGGACCATGGCAAGACGACCCTGGTCGATGCGATGCTGCGCTACACCAAGGCGGTGCGCGCCAACGCCGCCCCCGAGGGGGCGCTGATCATGGACTCCATGGAGCTCGAGCGCGAAAAGGGGATCACCATCCGAGCGAAGAACTGCAGCCTGCGCTACGGCGACTGCAAGATCAACCTCGTCGATACGCCCGGCCATGCGGACTTTGGCGGCGAGGTGGAGCGGACCCTGCGCATGGTGGATGGGTGCCTGCTGCTGGTCGATGCCAAAGAGGGGCCGATGCCGCAGACGAAGTTCGTGCTGCGCAAGGCGATCGGCTTGGGGCTGCCGGTGATCGTGGTGGTGAATAAGATCGACCGGCCCGACGCGCAGATCGACGAGGTGGTCAACCGCACCTTCGATCTGTTCGTGGAGCTCGAGGCCTCCTCGGCCCAGCTCGACTTCCCCATCGTGTACACCTGTGCGACCCAGGGCACGGCGACCCTTGACCTGCGCCAGCCTGGGGTGAGCGTCGTCCCGCTCTTTGATGTGATCGTCGCGCGGATTCCGGCCCCGACCGTGCTGCCGAATGAGCCGCTCCAAATCCTCGTGCTCGCCCTCGCCTACGATCCGTTCAGGGGGAAGATGGGGATCGGCAAGATCCATGCCGGATCGATCCGGAAGCAACAGCCGGTGCTGCGCCTGACGCCGGATGGCCGTCAGGAAGCCAAACCCGCAGCCGCGGTGCTCGCGTACCAGGGACTGGAGCGCATGGAAGTCGAGGCGGCGTCCTCCGGCGAGATCGTGGCGGTCGCGGGATTCGACGACGTGGGCATTGGCGACACGATCACCGACCCGGAGCGCCCCACCGCCCTGCCCGTGGTCGTGATCGAGGAGCCGACCCTGCGCATGACCTTTGCGGTCAACAAGAGCCCGTTCGCCGGGAAGGAAGGCACGTACGTCACCTCGCGGATGCTCCGCGGACGTCTCCGGCAGGAGCTCGAGACCAACGTGGCCCTGCGGGTGGCCGACACGGACAGCGCGGACACCGTCCTGGTCTCCGGCCGCGGCGAGCTGCACCTGGCGATCCTCATCGAGACGATGCGACGGGAAGGCTACGAGCTGGAGGTCTCCCAGCCGGAGGTGGTCTATAAGGAGATCGAGGGCCAGCGGTGCGAGCCGTACGAGATGCTGTCCATCGATGTCCCGTCCGCCTATCAGGGGACCATCATCGAGGAGCTCGGCCGCCGCCGGGCCGAGCTGCAGGACATGGTGCCGGGGCCGACCGGCGAGGTCCACGCGGAGTATCTGATCACGACCCGGGCGCTGCTGGGGCTCAAGAGCGCGCTGCTGAAGAAGACGCGCGGCACGGCGGTGATCCACCACGTCTTCGACGCCTACGAGCCGCTCGTCGACAACCTCCCGCCGCCGGAGCCGCACGGCTCGCTGGTCTCGACCGAGAACGGGGTCAGCACCTCCTACGCGATCGCCAATGCCCAAGAGCGGGGGGAGCTGTTCATCGGCCCCGGGATGCCGGTCTACGAGGGCATGGTCGTCGGCGAGGCCCACCAGGACCGGGACATCGAGCTGAACATCTGCAAGCGGAAGAAGCTGACCAATGTCCGCTCGGAAACCGGCGATGCGACGATCGTCCTCGCCCCGCCCCGGGAGCTGACGTTGGAACTGGCCCTCGAATACCTGGGGCCGGATGAGCTGCTCGAGGTCACCCCGCAATCGCTGCGCATCCGCAAGCGCATCGCGGATGCCAAGCTGCGTCTCCGCGTCCAGCGGGCGGCCGGCCTGCGGCCCGGCGACGCGCAGGCGCAGTCCTGAGAGCTCTGCGCTGCTGGGGCGTCCGGAAGGTGATCCGAATCATCGTTGGTCGGGTGCCGCCCCCTGAGAATAGCTGTGTCACATCGACCGTGCCTGCCCTCGAGGTCCGGTGTGAGTCCAGATGGGAAGGGCGGCCCGGCCGCACCCGCTCGATCTCCCGGCGCGGCGTAAGCGCTGAGTTAGCTGGAGGTGACGGACACGGAAGGCGCGCCGACGGAGGGGACCCCGCCGGTCTGCGTGAGGACGCCCGAGGTGTCGAACTTGACGGTGACCGTCGTGTTGGCGTCCTTGACCAGGGTGATCGAGAGGCCGGTGATGGTCGCCGTCCGGCTCGCTTCAGGGATCGTGAAGGTCGAGATGGCGTACGTGCTCCCCGGGGTATTGGCGGCGTTCGTGTTGGTGGAAAATCCGGCGCCGTCCGTGCCGCCGTTCGTGAAGATCGTCGTGCCGCCGTTGTTGACATAGCCCCTGAGGAGCAGGGAGCTGTCCAGGGTGACGCGAATCGTGTTGTAGGTCCCGGCCTCAAGGCTCACGCCGCTGGCGAGGCCGGCCACCGTCGCGCCGGCACTCACGCTGGCGATGTTGACGGCCTGGCTGCCGCTGAAGATGGTGGTGTAGGTCGTGCCGCCATTCGTCGAGGCTTCCAACCGGGTGATGGTGACGGTGTAGGTCCCATCGGCGTCACCCGAGGCCGCCTGCGCCGGTGCGGCCCAGATCAACAGCCAGCCGGCGAGCCAGGCGGGATGCGCGATCCGCAACTGCATCACGTGCCCCTGCCCACTTCCACGCTGATCCCGGCCGTCTCCCGCCGACGCTCCACGACGATTTCGTGGCGGCGTTCGACCAGCCGGAACAGGTGCGCGCCGGCATCGCCGTCCGGGAACATCGTCTCATCAAGCTGGAGCGGGCTGCGGCTTGCGGCCGGCTCGTTGCCGCCCAGCGGGAGGCGGAATGCCACCGTCATGCCCCAGTCGAAGTTGCCCTTGGTGTCGTCGCTCATCAGCCCGTCGATCACGATGCATGGCCAGGGGGTGTACTCGGTCCGCAGCGTCCAGCCATAGCGGTTCTCGAACTTCTCGAAGTTGTACCAGTTGAACCCGCCGAACACCTTGACCTTCGAGTAGTAGGGCGCCGGCGCGCCCAGCTCGAAGTCAAACCCGTCCACGGCCTCCTCGATGACCCGGTTTTCTCCGTCTTCCTGCACGATGCGCTGCTGGGACAGGGCCAGGTAGAAGTTGGTCCGCGCCTCCGCGAACGCGCTCAGCGCCTCCAGGCCCCAGCCGAGACGGTAGTGGGAGTGCTGGGTCTCGTAGTCCCAGAAGAGGTTGGTGCCGAGCAGCCACGTGCGGTTCTGGACGAGCTCCCGCGCGCCCCAGCCGACATTGTAGAGCGCTTCCCCGTCAGCGTAGCGGACGCGCGGCTCGAAGAACAGCACGCGCTCGTCTTCAGGATGCCGGTAGAGGGGAAGGATGAGGTCGGCGAAGTAGTCCGGGCCGTCGTCTTCTTCGATGTTGAGCCCGAACTCCCAGTGCTCCATCCACTCCGGGAGCTGCGCGGCGGCACGCGGGGAAACCGCCAGGAGCGCGGAGGCGAGACCCCACGCCAACACGCGCACGGCTCGGGGTCGGTTCACAGCGATATCATACCGGCCCGCCGCGCGAAGGCAAGCCCCAAAATCCGGGAAGCCAGGAGCAGGGTGAGGATCGCGAGGACCCCGCCGGCGGCTTGGGCGCGCCACGCGGCATCCTGGGGAGATTAGACATGGTCTTCCTCCCTCGTGATTTTTATTTGCGCGGGTCGAGCCGGTATGGTACCGTAACACGCGCAGGTGAATTCATAGAGAGGAGGGATGCGGCATGGCGAAGGGAACCGTGAAGTGGTTCAATGACCAGAAGGGCTACGGCTTCATCAGCCCTGAGGACGGCTCGAAGGACGTGTTCGTCCACCACTCGGCCATCCAGGGCGAGGGGTTTAAGTCGCTCCGGGAAGGCGAGATGGTGGAGTTCGAGGTGACGAGCGGCCCGAAAGGCCCGCAGGCCAGTAACGTCGTCAAGGTCTCCTCGTCCTCGTAAGGTCCGCCCGCCTCATCTGTTCCGCATGCTTGGCGTCATGCGCGGAGCCGCTCGCCCGTGCGCGGGGCGAGGCCGGCCGGCGCGTTGAGTTCCCACGCAGTCCTCCCCACCCCCCGATTTCTAACGAAGTTGTAACCAAAACGTCACCGTCCCGTTAGGGCCTCCCCGGTATCCTCAGTATGAGGTTGAACATGGACCCTCATCCCTTGACTGAAACCATGACGGTGAATCGCGTGCTGAGAGAACACCCGGAGACCAAAACCGTCTTCGAGCGTTTCCGCATTGATGTGATGTACGAGGGGTACGACTGCTTGGATGAAGTCGCCTGGCGCCGACGGCTGTCGGCGGAACAATTCCTGGCGTTGCTTGAGCGGGCCATGATGCGGCCCCTGCACTCGTAGCACGAGCACCACAACCAGAAGGAGGTCACGATGGGAAGAGCGATGCGCATGGTGAGCGGGCTTGCCCTTGCGGCAACGATGTCCGGGGTCATCGGCGCGGCCGAGGTGGCCGCCCAGATGACGGGCTCCGCAGGGGTGGTGTCCTACATCACCGGCAAGATCGCCGCGCTGGATCTGCAGCGCAGCGCCCTGAAATTGGAGGCGGCCAAGCCGGCGGAGGGCAAGACAGCCAAGGCCGCCACCCCGCCGAGCACCTTCATGCTCGATGAGCAGACGGTCATCCGGAAGGGCGGCCAGTCGCTCAAGCCCGAGCAGTTGAAGGTGGGCGATCGGGTGCGGCTGGGGTTCGTCGCGCAGGAGGACAAGTACATCGTGAAGTCGATCACGGTGCAGGAGGCGGGCGCATCCGAGAAGGCCCAGCCCGGCGAGCAGCCTGGTGGGGGCCTCCAGGAGCCGCGGACCCAGCCGTCCACACCGCAAGAGCGGTCACGGTAAGCGAGTGGAAGCGAGCTTGGAAGCGATCCATGTGGGTCAAGGGTAGAGAGCGGCGGGGAGAGGGATCTCCCCGCCGCTTTTTTATCACACGAGGAGGGCGGAGGCATGAAGCGTACTGGGGGGGGTGATCGCGCTGGCCTGCGGGTTGGTCCTGTCAAGCGCCTGGGGGGCGTTTGCGGCTGAGCAGATCGGCCAGGACACCGCGATGGATCGGGTCAGCGACTGGTTTGCCACGATCGGCAAGTCGGGGATGGACAGGGATAGTGTGATCGCCCAGCGCCAGGCGGCCCGGGCCGCCACGCGCACGCAGGCTGCTGCCGAGCGGCAGGCGAAGCGCGCGCAGGCCACTGCGGAGCGGGAAGCGAAACGAGCTCAGCAGGGCCTTGACCAAGCCGGCAAGGAGCTGACGAAGAGCGTCGAAGGGTTTTCGAATTAGCCGCCGCGCTCCAGCAAGTCGCCAGGGCGCCGTCTCTCAGATTGAGAGACGGCGCTGCTGGTTTGGTAGAATAGGCCATCATGAGCCAACCCCTTCGGCCTGCGCGGGCCCGCCGCACCGCCCTCATCGTCGCGGGAGCGCTGGGGCTCGTCAGCCTGGGGCTCGTGAGCCTCTGCCTGCGCACGGTCAACTTCAGCCCGCACGTCGGTCCGCAGTTTTTCTTCTCCAGCGAAGACCCCGCCCTGCAAGTGCAGCTGCGCATCGCTGAGCAGTTTCAGGAGCCCACGCAGGTCATCCTCAGCGCCGAGGGGCCCTTCACCTCCCCGCGGTACGTGGACTGGGTGGCGGCGTTGACCGCGGAGCTGGCCGAGGTGCCCGGGGTCATGCGGGTGCTTTCGCTGACCCGCGGCCCGCGGGGGCTTGATGATGCGTTCGAGAGCCCGCTCTGGCAGCGCGTGTTGATCTCGAAGGACCGCCGGGCGTCCCACCTGATCGTCTTCGTGCCTGAGCTGTCCCCGCCCGAGCTCATCCGCCGCCTGGAGGAGGTGGCCGCGCGCTACCACGGAGAGGGGTTTCGCCTCTCGCTGTCCGGGGTGCCCTACATCGTGGAGATGATGCGCCGGCACCTCGCCCGCGATCTGCGGGTGTTCACCGTCGCGACCATCGTGGTCTTCGGGCTGCTGGTCCTAGCCATCGTGCGCTCGTGGGCGCTGGTGCTGGGGATGCTGGCGGTCTGCGCCAGCGCAGGCAGCGTCACGTTTCTGCTGATTGACGCGCTGCAGATCCGCGTGGGCATCCTCACCGCCAACCTGGCGACCATCGTGTTTACCATGGTGCTCTCCCACATCGTGTTCATGACCTTCAACTGGCGGCGGCTCAGCCAGCGCCATGGCCACGCCCCTGCCGCCGCGGCCTGGGCGGCCGTCCGGACGACAATCGGCCCGTCGTGCTGGAGCATGTTCACGACGCTGTTGGGGTTCGGGAGCCTCTTGTTCGTGCAGGCCGAGCCGCTGCGCCGGCTGGGCTTCGGGGGGACGGTGGCGACCGTGAGCGCCTTCCTGATGCCGTACGGCATGTTCCCGTGGGTTCTGCTGGTCTCGCGCGCCGCCCCTGCTTCCGCGCGGGGGCAGGGGCGTCAGCGGTGCTGGACGCAGCGGCTCCTGAGCCCGCGCCCCATGGCGGTCCGCGCGTTTCTCGCCGGCTGCCTGATCGTCTCGGCCGGCATCGGGTGGCTGCGGAAGGATCCGTCCCTGCTGTCGTACTTCGCTAACGGGAGCGCCATCCGGGAGGGGTTGGAGTACATCGACACGAACCTGGGCAGCAGCCCGCTCAGCATCGTGGTGCGGGACCTGCGCGGCGGGGCCTTCACCTCCACCCAGCAGTACCAGCGGCTCTGGGAGCTGCCCCAGGCGCTGGAGCAGGACCCGGACGTCGGCAGCGTCGTGTCGCTGCCGGTCATCATGGCGGAGGCCCGCCGGGTACCGCTGGGGGGGGTCGTGGTTGCCGTGGGACTGGCTGCTCGAGATCATGGAGGGGGGCGGGCCTACGAGGTCGGGAAGTTTTTCATCACCGCGGATCGCATGAGCGGCCGCTTCCTGTTGCTCATGCGGGAGCGCGAGCGCCGCGGCGTGCGGATGGCCACGGTGGATCGCCTGACCGGGATCGTGCGCGCGCACGGGTTTGAGCCCTATCTGATCGGCGGGATGTACATCTTCCAGGGCAAGCTGTCCCAGCTGGTCGTCTCCAGCTTGCTGTCGGGGCTGGCGCTGTTGTGCGTCGTGTTCCTCGGCATTGTCTACGGGCTGGTGCGGTCGTGGCGTGTGGCGCTGGCCGTCATCGGCAGCGTGGCGCTCATCCCGCTGTGGATGCTGGGGGTCATCGGCTTGCTGCGGGTGCCGTTCGATGTGATCTGCGCGCCCTCGGCGAACCTGGCGGTGGGGATGGGGATCGATGCGATGCTCCATCTGCTGGCCGCCGCCAGGCGCGCGGCGCCGGGCAGGCGGCTGGGATGGCCGGCGTGGATCCGGGCACGCCGCGAGCAGTGGCGGCCGATCCTGCTGGCGACCGTTGTGGTGTGCGCGGGCTTCGCCGTGTTCGGGCTGTCGGCGTTTCCGTCCACCCAGCGCTTCGGGCTGATGATCGTCCTCGGCACGGCGATCGTCCCGCTGGCGGCCCTGTGGGTGCTGCCGGCGTGGGCGACCGGCGCGTTATGGCGCAGGAATATGGTGTCAGACACCTTTCCAAGCAGGAAAGGTGTCTGACACCTTCTAAGATGGCGCGCGTGAGTGTTCGGGTGATCCCTCTTGACACGGGTGAGACAATAAGGAACAAGGAGCCAACGACCATGAGCGATCAACTGCTTCAACATGTGGAGCGGGATGCCTATTCGCAGGCCGTGATCAGCGCCTCGGAGCGGGTGAGCCCGGCGGTGGTCAACATCGACGTGCTGCACCGGGGGCGCGCCCGGCGGGGGCTGGACCCACGCCTGGGCAGCGGCTCCGGCTTCCTCTTCACCCCGGACGGGTTCATCCTGACCAACAGCCACGTGGTGCATGGGGCGACGGGGATCGAGGTGACCCTCTCGGACGGGCGGCACGTTCTGGCGGATCTGGTCGGCGATGACCCGGCGACGGACCTGGCGGTCATCCGGATTCCGGCGCCTCTCCTGCCTGCCGCGACGCTGGGCGACTCCAGCCGCTTGCGCGTCGGCCAGCTCGTCATCGCGATCGGCAACCCCTACGGGTTCCAGTGCACGGTGACCGCCGGCGTCGTCAGCGCCTTGGGGCGGTCCTTCCGGTCGCAGTCGGGCCGGCTGATCGATCAGGTCATCCAGACGGATGCGGCACTCAACCCGGGCAATTCGGGCGGACCGCTGGCGACCTCCGGCGGCGAGGTCGTCGGGGTGAACACCGCGATGATCCTCCCGGCCCAGGGGCTGTGCTTCGCGATCCCGAGCAACACGGCGGCGTTCGTCGCGGGGCACCTCATCAAAGAGGGCAGGATCCGGCGCGGCTCCATCGGGGTGGGCGGCCAAAACGTGCCCCTCCCGCAGGGCGTGGTCCGCTTCCACGGCCTGCCGGTGGACAGCGGAGTGCTGGTCATCGTCGTCGAGCCGGACAGCCCGGCGGACGCCGCCGGCGTGCGCGAAGGGGACGTGATAATCGGCTACGGGACGCAGCCGATCGCGGACATCGACGCGCTCCAACGCGCCCTCACGGGGCAGCAGATCGGCGCGCGCTCGTCGCTGGCCGTCATCCGGCGCTCGGAGGTCGTGGCGCTGGAGATCGTCCCCGAAGAGTCCCGCCGACTCACGGAGTAACAATGCCGGTGCCTGGCTCCCCGCCGGTGTCTGGCTCTTCGCTTTCGGATGTGGATAGCGAAGTGCCTGACACCGGACGTGGAAGTGTTGCAGATTACCCTCCGCTATGGTATGATTGAAAATCTTTTTCCGGTGGGAGGAGACCTGGCTGATGCGGTGGTCTGAACAACTCTTTGTGGCTGTAGTAGTTGCGGCAGTTGTCGCGCAACCCACGCCAACCTTCTCCGACGTCCCCGCGCCGATTTCCGGCGCGCCTACGCTGAGCGCCTACGGGCCGAGCGGCCTCCTCTGCATCAAGATCCAAGGCCTGCCGTCCGATCGCGGCATGGTGCGCGTGGCCATCTACCACTCGAGGGAGAGCTACGTCGCGCGCCGGGGCTCATTCCGCAAGGCGGTCCTGCCGATCGCCGAGCGCTCCTGCGAGTGGGTGCTGGACGGTCTGCCCTACGGCGAGTACGCGGTGATGTTCTACCAGGACGCGAACGGCAACGCGCGGCTTGACCGCAGCCGCCTGGGCCTTCCCCTCGAGCCGTTCGGATTCTCCAACAACGCGCGGCCTCGGCTGGGCCCGCCACCGTACGAGCGTGTCAAGTTCGACGTGACCTCCGACCTCACGACACTCCTCATCACCACGCAAGGGACCTAAGCCCCCACGGATTGCCGCACGTCACCCCGAACCGCGAGACGATGGCGGACGCCGAGCCGGTCCTGATGTGCTGGAGCGGTGGCAAGGACAGCGCGCTGGCGCTGCACGCGGTGCGCCAGGATGCCCGCCTGCGCGTCGAGGCGCTGCTGACCACCGTGACCGACGGCTATGAGCGCATCAGCATGCATGGCGTGCGCTGCGCGCTGTTGCTGGCGCAGGCCGGCGCCATCGGCCTGCCGGTGGAGCAGGTGCGGATCCCCATCCAGGCGTCCAACGCCAGCTACGAGGAGGCGATGCGCCGGACGCTGGCGCCGTACCACGCCCGCGGAGTGTCCCGCGTCGTCTTCGGGGATCTGTTCCTGGAAGAGATCCGGCGCTACCGGGAAACGCATCTGGCGAAGGCGGGCATGCAGGGGCTGTTCCCGCTGTGGCATCGGGACACCGGCGAGCTGGCGCGGGAGTTTGTGAGGAGCGGCTTCCGAGCGGTGCTCGTCTGCGTAGATCCGCGGCAATTGGATCCGGCCTTTTGCGGGCGGGAGTTCGACGCGCGGCTGCTGGAAGCGCTTCCGGCCGGCGTCGATCCCTGCGGGGAGCGCGGCGAGTTCCACACCTTTGTGTACGATGGGCCCCTCTTCAGCCGCGCCGTGGCGATCAGGCGAGGCCACATCATCGAGCGGGACGGATTCTGGTTCTGCGATCTGGTATAATCCCACTACCTGCGCCGGCCTGCCGGAGGCAGGCCCGAATGCTCATCGAGTGTCGCCTCGTAACAGCCAGCGGAACAGCGCGGCGTTCGTCACCCCCCCACCTGTGCTGTCCGCCGAAGGCGGACCCTTCGACCCCCGGCCGAAACACAGGTGGTGGGGTGGGGCGCAGGTAGTGGGATAATCGGCCTCCCCATGGCGTTTCGGCTCATCCCCAAGGAAGAGTCGTTCTATGACCTGTTCGAGTCGCTGACGGACATCCTCGTCACCGCGTCCGGTGTGTTGGTGGAGGCGACCGCCGCCATGGGTGCCGTGGCGGAGCACGCCAAGCGGCTGGAGCGGCTGGAGCACGACGGGGATCAGATCACCCACGACGTCATGGCCCGCCTGAACCGCACGTTCATCACGCCGATCGACCGCGAAGACATCCACCGGCTGGCGTCGGCCCTCGACGACGTGCTGGACCTCATGGAGGCGGCGACTGAACGGTTCATCATCTACCGGATCGCCTCGATGCGGCCGGAGGCGCACCAGATCGCCAAGGTCATCCAGGAGCAGCTCCAGCAGGTGCAGCAGATGATCCCGAAGCTGCGCCACCTGCGCCACGAGCACATCCTGGAGCACTGCATCGAGATCAACCGCCTGGAGAACGTCGGCGACCGCATCCTGCGGGATTCGATCGCGGCGCTGTTTGACGACAACACGGACCCCATCACCATCATCAAGTGGCGCGGGTTGTATGAGATCCTCGAGGCGGCCACGGACAAGTGCCAGGACATCGCGAACACCATTGAAGCCATCGTCCTGAAGAACGCGTAGTCCTGGCATGGCGTGGTCGCCGGTGATCCTGGTCGTACTGGGGCTGGTGCTCGCCGCCGAGTTCGTCAACGGCTGGACCGACGCGCCCAACGCGATCGCCACGGTCGTCTCCACCCGCGTCCTCTCGCCGATCCGCGCGCTCCTCCTCGCCAGCGCCTTGAACATCCTGGGGGCCCTGTCCGGCACGGCGGTCGCCGCGACGATCGGCAAGGGGATCGTCGATCCGTCCATCATCACGGTGTATACCGTGGGCGCGGCGATGGTGGGGATCGTCTTCTGGAGCACGCTGGCGTGGTACTATGGATTGCCCACCAGCGAGTCCCACGCGCTCATCGCAAGCCTGACCGGGGCGGGGCTGGCCACCGCCGGGTCAAAGGTGCTGCTGTGGGCGGGCTGGCAGAAGGTCTTGATGGGGCTCGTCTTCTCCACGTTCCTGGGCTTCGCCGGCGGGCTGCTCCTGATGGCGGCGATCTACCGGCTCTTCGCCAAGGCGCACCCGTCGATGGTCCGGCGAGTGTTCGGCAAGCTGCAGGTCGTCTCGGCGGGCTTCATGGCGTACAGCCACGGCTCCAACGACGGGCAGAAGTTCATCGGCGCCTTCACGCTGGTGCTGCTGCTCGGCGGGCTGATCCCGGAGTTTCACGTCCATCCGTGGGTGATCCTGCTGTGCGCGGTCGTCATGGGGGTCGGCACGGCGGTCGGCGGCTGGCGCATCGTCAAGACCATGGGCCTGTCGCTGACGAAGCTGGAGCCGGTGCACGGCTTCGCCGCCGAGACCGCGGCGGCCGGCACGATCGTGCTGGCCTCGCATCTGGGGATCCCGCTGAGCACGACCCACACCATCAACACGGCCATCATGGGCGTCGGCGCCACCCGGCGATTCTCCGCGGTGCGCTGGGGCATCTCCCGCAACATCGTCATCGCGTGGGTGCTGACCTTTCCGATCTGCGGCTTCGTCGCCTGGACGGTGACGAAGCTCGTCATGCTATTCGTGCGATAGGCGCCTCCGCCGCCCGCGGCGATGCGCAGCGACGTCCGCGTCCTTCCAGCCGCGTTTCTTGAGCGCTTGCGCCGGGTGGTTCCCGCCTCCCGGTGGGACGCCATCGTCAACACCTTCACGCAGCCCAAGCCCACCACGTTTCGCGTCAACACCCTCAAGGCCTCGGCGCCCGACGTGCGGCAGCGCCTGACGGCGCACGGCCTCCTGGTGGAGCCGGTGCCGTGGTACCGCGACGCCTTCCTCGTGCGGCGGGGCAGCCTGCGCGAGCTGCAAGACACGGCTCTCTACCGCAGCGGCGCCATCTACGTCCAGAGCCTCTCCAGCATGCTGCCACCCCTCGTGCTGGATCCTCAGCCCGGAGAGACGGTGCTGGACCTGACCGCTGCGCCCGGCAGCAAGACGACCCAGATCGCTTGCCTGATGCGCGGCGAGGGCCGCATCGTCGCCAACGACAACCACCGCATCCGCGGCTACAAGCTCCGGGCCAACATCGCCCAGCAGGGGGCGCGCAACGTCGAGGTGACGCTGCGCGACGGGGGGTCGTTCGGCAGGCAGCAGCCGGAGGCGTTCGACCGCGTGCTGGTGGACGCGCCCTGCTCGGCCGAGGGGCGCTTCCTCGTTCATGAGCCCGGCTCCTTCCGCTATTGGAAGCCGAGGAAGATCGCGGAGATGGCGCGCAAGCAACGGCGGCTGCTCGTGTCGGCGATTCAGGCGGTCCGCCCAGGCGGCGTGGTGGTCTACTCGACGTGCACCTTTGCGCCGGAGGAGAACGAAGCGGTCATCGACTGGGCGCTCACCACAGGTGTCAGACACCTTTCCCGCTTTGAAAGGTGTCTGACACCTGTTGAGGTGGAGACGGTCGCGCTGGACTGCCCGAATCGGCTGGCCGGGCTGACGTCGTGGGACGGCGCCGCGTTTCATCCCTCGCTGGCGCGCGCGGTGCGGATTGCGCCCACGGCGCTGATGGAGGGGTTCTTCATCGCCCGGCTGCGCAAATGAACAGTACCAGGTGCTCTGCCGAAAAGTGCCTGGCTGCTTTGTCGAACAGCCGCGGTTCCAGAGCAAAAAGTGTCAGGCACCTTTCCCGCTGCCAGACGACAGGTCGAAAGGTGTCTGACACCTGTTGCGGTCGTCCTAGCGGCTGTTCGACAGAGCAGTGTCTGGCACTTTTTGCCCTGTGGCTCGTCGCCTCACCGCCGGCCGTGGCGCTGGAGGAGCGCGAGGCCCAGGCGCTGCGCGAGCGCATGGTGCAGGAGCAGCTCATTGCCTCGCCGGATGCCAGGCAGCCGGTCACGGATCCGCGGGTCCTTGCGGCGATGCGCGCGGTGCCGCGTCATCGCTTCGTGCCGCCAGCGATGCAGCCGTTCGCCTATCTCGACCGCCCGGTGCCCATTGGGGAAGGCCAGACGATCTCTCAGCCCTATATCGTGGCGCTGATGACCGAATTGGCGCAGCTGGCAGCCGGTGAACGCGTGCTGGAAGTCGGCACCGGCTCAGGGTACCAGGCGGCGATTCTGGCGGAGCTGGGTGCTTCGGTCTACACGATTGAGATCCTGGAGCCGCTAGCGAGGCAGGCGGAAGCCACCCTGCGCGCCCTTGGCGCGGCCTCGGTGCAGGTGCGCGTCGGAGACGGGTACCTCGGCTGGCCCGAGGCGGCGCCGTTTGATGCAATCCTTGTGACCGCCGCGGCCCCGCGGATCCCGGGGCCGCTCATTGAGCAGCTGGCGAACAACGGGCGGCTCGTGATCCCGCTCGGCGAGTGGTTTCAGGAGCTGCGGGTCATCACGAAGACTCCGGAAGGCCTGCGCGAAGAGCGCGTGATCCCTGTGGTCTTTGTCCCCATGGTCGGCAAGGTGCGAGAACCCGTTGATGAGTGAGGTGTCCGGGGTTCCCGCCGGCCGTTCGCACCTCGGAGGTAGCACATGACGAAGCCGGAGAAGGTCTTTCTGGCCGCGATCCCGCTGCCGCTGCTGCTGTGTTTCTACAGCGCGATCCCGGTGCTGAGCTGGTTTCGGACCTCGAACCTGCTGCTTTCATGGCTGCCGGTGAACATCGGCCTGCTGATGAGCTTCGTCATGCTGGTGCTGGGGATCCGTCGGACGGCTCGGGCGATCCGACGGCGACAGGCCGTACCCGCCCTCCTCTTCCTGCTCGGCACGCTGGTGAGCGGCGTCCCGGCGCTGGGCATGCTGGTCATGTTCGTCCTCGTGAGCCTCAATCTGTTCCAGATTCACCAATGAGCGACGGGTCTCCGGCCTGCGTGAAACAAAAAGCCCTTGGGCAGGCGCCCAAGGGCTTGAGATGACACTCGGCGGGGAGAACCTAGAGCACGTCCGTGCCCCCCTCTGGCAGGGTCACGTCCACCGCTGTGATGGGGAAGGTGAGCAGGTGCAGCGCTCCCCCGACGGTGTCGCCGACCATGTTCCGCAAGCCGTGGCCGATGCCGACGATCAGCTTGCGGCCGTCCCGCTTGGCTTCGCGGGGCTCATTGTACAGCTCGGCGACGCCGAGGAGCGCGTTCTTTATCCCGAAGAGCAACTTGCCCTTGACCCGCGCCGTGTACCCGACGTCCTGCGTCCAGGCGCTGGGGATGGAGGGCTTGGTCAGTGACAGCGTGTACCGTGCGCCGTCGATCACGTCCTTGGCGTGCGCCACCGACGGCACGATGAACAGGAGCCCCACGAGCGCAAGGAACAACGTGTTCGTCCGCATCAGTCCTCCTTGGCCAACCGCTGCACGGCGACGTGCCGATGCCGAGTGACCCCATCACCTCCTTCTCGAAAGATGTTAGAGTCAAAAGTATACCATATCCGTCCGGCTGCTGATGACTGTCGCTTGGGTGGCGGCTGGAGCCGGACGGCTCGCCTCCGAGGAGCGGGTGCTGATCTTCCAGAGCCGGACAGGGGAGGTGGTGCTGATGGAGCAGGTGCGCAAGAGCGACGCGGAATGGCGCAAGCAGCCCACGCCGGAGCAGTACCACGTGACGCGCCGGAAGGGCACCGAGCGCGCCTTCACCGGCGCGTACCACGCCCACAAAGCGAAGGGGAGGTACCGGTGCGTCTGTTGCGGGATCGCTCTCTACGGCTCGGACACGAAGTTCGACTCCGGCACCGGCTGGCCGAGTTTCTGGAAGCCGGTCGATGAGCGCAACGTCCGCTACGAGCCGGAGACGAGCGTCTTCACCCCGCCCTTAAGGGCGGGGTGCATGCGGCGCACCGAGGTGCGCCGCGCGCGGTGCGACGCCCACCTGGGGCATGTCTTCGACGACGGCCCGCCGCCGACCGGCAAGCGCCACTGCATCAACTCCGCCGCC
>CAZKXY010000030.1:0-15204 GCA_964556925.1 uncultured Planctomycetales bacterium
CTTCGACGACGGCCCGCCGCCGACCGGCAAGCGCCACTGCATCAACTCCGCCGCCCTCCAGTTTGCGCCGGCAGGGCCGGAGGCGAGGCGGGAATTTTTTACTTGACATACAAATAATTATCATATAAACTAACTAATATGCACACCGCACTGGAAGGCATTTTCGAAGAGCTCGGCTTCGACGCGCGCCGCGTGCAGCTACCCGAGGGGGCCGCGATGTACGCCCTGGCGAGGACGTATCACCTGGTCATGCGCCGGATGGCGTCGGTCTACAAGCGGTTTGGTCTCTCCGCCGCCAGCTTCAACCTCCTCGTCTTGCTCCAGCGGGGCCGGGACGCCTCGTCGCTGACCCAGCAGGCGGCCGGGGAGCGGCTGGTCGTCTCGCCCTCGGACATGACCGGTCTCGTCGATCGGCTGGAACGGAGAGGGTTGGTGCGCCGGGTGCCGGGCAAGGACCGGCGGAGCAACCTGTTGCGCGTGACCCCCGCGGGCTGTCGGCTCGTCGAGGACGTCTGGCCGCACCACGCGCAGGAGATGAAGCGGCTGGCCGGCCGGCTCAGCGCGCAGGACACCCAGGCGCTGGCTCGGATCGTGAGTCGCCTGCGGCAGGCGGCGTGATTTTTTTGGCCTGGATAGTTCGTATATGAATTATTTGTGTTCAACCTCACAGGAGGGCCGATGAGACACCAGCCGCGTCGAGGCCGTCACGGGGACGGCTGGGCTGTCCGCGTCCTGCGGGCGGGGTTGCGCGCGCTCTCCCGCGCCTACTTCCGCCTGGAAGCGGAGGGGGCGCGCCGCCTTCCCCGACAGGGCGGGGCCATCGTGGCCGGCAATCACCCGAGCGTGCTCGACGGCATCCTGCTGTGGGCGATCTCGCCGCGGCCGGTGCGCTTTTTGATCGCGGAGGACATGTACCGCCATCCGCTGCTGTCTCCGCTCTTTCGCGCGCTGGGCGGCATCGAGGTCTCCCGGACCAAGACCCATAACGGGGACGCCCTGCGCTCGGCCGTCGCCGCGCTGGAGGAGGGACAGCTGCTCGGGATCTTCCCTGAGGGGACGATCCATGATCGCGGCCGCATGCGCCAGGTCAAGCAGGGCGTGGCATTGCTGGCTATGAAGAGCGGGGCGCCGGTGATCCCATTCGCGATCCAGGGGAGCCGCGAGGCCTTTCCGGACGGCGCCCGGGCGCCGCGCCCCCGACCGATCCGCCTCCGGTTTGGCGAGCCGGTCGTGTATCCGCGCGCCACCGCCGAGCGCATCCCGGAGGAGGAGGTCGCCGGGGTGCGCGAGGACATCCGCCGGCGCATCGTGGGCGTGATGGATCGCGGGACGGCACGCATCGCGTCCCGGCGGGTTCCTGGGTGGCTGGAGCGCGCGTCGATTGCGCTGGCGGCATCTGCCATCGTGCCCCTTGGCAGCCTCCTGACCCTGACCGCCAACCCCAGCCTGGATCCCGCGGCCCAGCGATGAGCGCGCCTCCTTCGCCGATGCGCATTTCACTGGCATCCGCTCAGGAACGCGAGACGATCTATCGCCTCCGCCACGCGGTGTACGCTTCAGAATTGCGGCAACACGACGCGCGTCACGAGGGAACCCTTTCCGATGCGCTCGATGACGTGAACCTCTATATCACCGCACGAATCAGCGAGCGAATTGTTGGGTTCGTGAGCATTACGCCGCCAGCCGCACGACAGTTCGCCATTGAGAAGTATCTCTCGCGGGACGAGCTGCCCTTTGCGTTGGACGGGGGCGTGTACGAGGTTCGGCTCCTCACCGTCGATCCGGCCTATCGGAGACAGCGTATCGCGAGCCTGCTGATGTATGCGGCCCTTCGCTGGATCGAAGCCCATTGGGGCACGCGGGTGATCGCCCTCGGCCGGCGAGAGCTTTTGGGCTTCTATCGCAAGGTCGGGTTTCAGCCGCTGGGACAGACGATTCAGTCAGGCGCGGTGGCATTTGAGTTGATGAGTGCGACCCCCGGAGAGTTGCGGGCGCACGCGGCTCGCTACGCCGATGCCTTGCAGCAGCTGCGGCAGCGGGTCGACTGGCGGCTCGGCGTCTCCTTCGACCACGCCCCGACCTGCTATCACGGCGGGGCATTTTGGGAAGCCATCGGCGAGTCGTTTGAACGGTTGGCGGCCAAAGACCGCATCATCAACGCCGATGTCCTTGACGCCTGGTTTCCTCCAGCTCCGCGGGTGATCACCGTGCTCCAAGAGCATCTTTCCTGGCTGGCCCGCACCTCGCCACCCACACACGGCGAAGGGCTCGTGCGGGCGATTGCCGACGCGCGCCAGCTTATGCCGGAGGGCATTCTCCCCGGAGCCGGCTCATCCAGCCTGATGTTCTTGGCGTTACGGGTGTGGCTGCGCCCTGCTTCCCGGGTGCTCCTCCTCGATCCGACCTATGGGGAGTACGCCCATGTGCTTGAGCGGGTCATCCGCTGCCGCGTCGATCGGCTCCCCCTGTTCCGGGAGGACGCGTATCAACTGAATCTCGCCTCCCTCGCGGCCCAAGCTCGCAAGGCCTACGAGTTGATCGTGCTCGTGAATCCGAATAGCCCCACCGGCCAATACGTCCCACGCCAAGCGCTTGAAGCCGTGCTCCGGAAGATGCCCGCGAACACCCGAGTCTGGGTGGATGAGACGTACGTGGATTATGTGGGGGCAGGCGCGTCGCTCGAACAGTTCGCGATGCACAGCCAGAACACCATCATCTGCAAGTCCATGTCGAAGGTCTATGCGCTGAGCGGGCTCCGTGCGGCCTATCTCTGCGCACCGGCCCCCATCATCTCTGAGCTTCGACCGCTCTCGCCTCCTTGGGCCGTGAGCCTTCCGGCACAGGTGGCTGCCGTTGCAGCCCTCCGGGAGACGGACTACTACGCCCAACGGTATCAGGAGACCCACACCCTTCGATCTGAGCTTGTCGAACGGCTGTTAGAGCTTCCAGGGATTGACGTGATTCCTGGTGTTGCGAATTCCGTGCTCTGCCATCTTCCCTCAACAGGGCCGGACGCGACCACCCTGGCTCAGGCCTGTCGAGCCCACGGCCTGTTCGTGCGGGACCTGACCTCGTTGCGATCCAGACTGGGTGCTCGCGCGATCCGGATCGCGGTCAAGGATAGGAGGACCAACCAACGGATTGTGAACATCCTTGCGGCTGTCCTTGAGCAGCTCCAGGGGCGGGCGCGCGCGTGAGCGAGGACGGAATGAGCCAGACGGTGACGCGATCCCTCCAGCTCCTCCAGGCGCCGGGATGCCCCCGCCTTTCCGTTGCGCACTACCAGGCGCCGGGGCGCTCCACGGCGCTGATCGTCTGCCCGGGGTTTTTCAAAAGCAAGGAGACGCCGGTCTTCCGCCGGCTGAGCGAGCGGCTGGCCCAGGAGGACGACGTGGTGTGCCTGGACTTCCGCGGGCACGGGCGCTCCGGCGGGCGGTATACCTTCTCGGCGCAAGAGCCGTGCGACCTGCGAGCGGTCTTGGAGTGGGCCCGCCCCCGCTACGCGCGTCTCGGCGTCGTGGGATTTTCGTTGGGGGCGGCCATCGCCATCACCACGCTCAGCCGGCAGGCGGCGAACGTCAGGAGCCTGATGACCGTGAGCGCGCCCGCGGCGTTTGACGAGATCGAGTTCAAATGGTGGATGCCCGAAGCCATCCGGCGAGGGATTCAAGGGTTGGAGCCTGGCGCGGGCTGCCGTCCCGGCAGCCCCTGGCTGCCGAAGGAGCGGCCGGTGGAGCATATCGGCAAGCTGGCGCCGATGCCGATCCTACTGGTGCACGGCACCAACGATGTCATCGTCGATGTCCGGCACAGCTGGCAGCTCTACGCGGCGGCCGCGGAGCCCAAGCGGCTGGAGATCATCGAAGGCGGCAGCCACGCGGAAGCGCTCTTCCGGGATGATCCGGAGGGATTCTGCCGGTTGGTCCGGACGTGGTTCGCCCGGACCCTTCACCCCGCCCTTAAGGGCGGGGTTCACTCGTCGTAAGACGCGGGCGGGGGAGGGAGAAGGGCGCCTTCCTCGAACGCCTCACGAAGCCCTTCGCGATCGAGGAACGCGTCAAGCTGCTCGCGCAGCTCCGGAGAGAGTCCGGCGAGGGCCAGGTCGATCGGCCGGATCTGCCTCGCCCCCATGGCCTCATCCTCAAAGGTGGGAACCGGAGGGAGAGGTTCCTCTGGGGCACGGATCCGACCCATCTCCCGCTCAAGCGCCATCGCCAGGTCAGGGTCTTTCTCTCGCGCGAGCTCCAGGACCATGCGGAGCGAGTCAAGCCCAGGGTTCGCGTCAACCGGTTGGGCGGCCAGCGGCGTGCGGTCTGGCGGCACCTGTTCGGGATCGCTTGAGACGGCCGGATACTCGGGTCTCACTGCGACTTCCTGGGCGACGAACGCGAACTCTTCTTCGCTGATGTCGCCGGTCTGCACCCGCCGCAGGGTGTATTCGAGTTGCGCGACGCGTTCGGCGTCGTGAGCCCGCCGGGCTGCGCGCAGATGCGCGCGCAACCCTCTGAGCACCCGGCTGCGCTGCGTGGCGTTGATCGGCGGGCGTTCCTCGACGATCGGGGGGGCCTCGAGCGCAGGGGGGACGTCGGTGACCGCCTCGAGCTGGTCCTCCGCCCGCGCAGGAGCCGCGACCCACACTCCTCCGATCACCAATCCCATGACCCAGCCGCCAGGACGCCGTGACATCTTCTTCCCCACCGTACCTGATGGACGAGCCAGCGTCAAGCCGGCCGGTGCCACTGGGGATCGTGCCGCCGCTCGAAGGCCCGGAGGGCGTCCTCGTGCTTCAAGGCCATCCCGATGTCATCAAGGCCGTGGATCAGGCGGGCCTTGACCGCGGGGTCGATCTCAAAGTGAAAGGCGATTTCCTCCGGCAGGTGCAGCGTGACCCGCTGTCGCTCTAACTCCACCGTCGCCTCGAGGCCGGGGTAGCGGTCCACCATCTGGAAGATCTCCTCGACTTCCGGGGCGGAGAGCTCGACGGTGAGCAAGCCGTTTTTGCCCGCATTGCTCCTGAAGATGTCCGCGAAGGCCGGCGCCCGCATCTCGCCGCGCAGCTCCCAGGGGGCGATGACCGCCTTAAAGCCGTCCTGCTGGATCGCCCACACCGCGTGCTCGCGGCTGGAGCCGCAGCCGAAGTTATTGCGCGCGACGAGGATCGACGCGCCCGTGAACCGCGGCGCGTTGAGCGGGAAGTCCGGGTTCGGCGCGCCGTCCGGCAGGTAGCGCCAGTCCTGGAAGAGGTGCGGGCCGAAGCCGGTGCGCGCGATCGACTTCAGGAACTGCTTGGGGATGATCTGGTCCGTGTCGATGTTGGCGCGGTCCAGCGTCGCGATGAGCCCGCGGTGGCTTGTGGACGACGTCATCGTATCCCAACAGGTGTCAGACACCTTTCCCGCTTTGAAAGGTGTCTGACACCTCTGGCCAGGAACGGATGTCGACGAAATGGCCGGTGACCGCGGCCGCCGCGGCCATCTCCGGGCTGACGAGATGCGTGCGGCCGCCTTTGCCCTGGCGGCCTTCGAAGTTCCGGTTGGAGGTCGAGGCGCAGCGCTCGCCCGGCTTGAGTTGGTCCGGGTTCATCCCCAGGCACATGCTGCAGCCGGACTGCCGCCACTCGCAGCCGGCGGTCGAGAAGATCTCCCGCAGCCCTTCAGCTTCGGCCTGCCGGCGCACCGACTGGGAACCGGGCACGACGAGCACGCGCACGCCCGGGGCGACCGTGCGCCCCTTGACGATCCGCGCGGCGGCCCGCAGGTCCTCGATGCGGGCGTTGGTGCAGCTGCCGATGAAGACCGTGTCGATGGCGATCGACGTCATCGGCGTGCCGGGTTTGAGCCCCATGTAGGCGAGCGCCTGCTCCACGTCCTTGCGGCTGTAGCCCGGGACCTGGTCCGGCTGCGGGACCCGGCCGGTGACATCGACCACCATGCCGGGATTAGTCCCCCACGTGACCTGGGGGGCGATCTGCGAGGCCTCCAGGCTGATCGCCCGGTCAAACCGCGCGTCGGCATCGCCGGGCAGCGTGCGCCAGAACGCGACGGCATCCTCGAACGCCTGGCCCTTCGGCGCGAAGGGGCGGGGGCCTTCGGCGAGATACTGATAGGTGGTGTCATCCGGCGCGATCATCCCGGCGCGCGCCCCGGCCTCGATGCTCATGTTGCAGATCGTCATCCGGGCCTCCATCGACAGCGCCCGGACGGCGTCCCCGCAGTACTCGAACACGTAGCCGGTGCCGCCTGCGGTGCCGATGGTGCCGATGAGCTTCAGGATGAGATCCTTGGCTCCGACCGGCGGCGTGGGATGCCCGGTGAACTCCACCCGGCACGTCTTGGGGTGCTTCTGCGACAGGCATTGCGTGGCCAGCACGTGCTCGACCTCGGAGGTGCCGATGCCGAAGGCGAGCGTCCCGAAGGCGCCGTGCGTGGAGGTGTGCGAATCGCCGCAGACGATGGTCGTGCCAGGCAGCGTCAGCCCCAGCTCCGGCCCGATGATGTGCACGATGCCCTGCCGGTCGCTGCGCAGGTCGTACAGCGTGATGCCGAACTCGGCGCAATTGTGCGCCAGCGCCTCGATCTGCGCCCGCGAGATGGGGTCGCGGATGACGAGCCGGTCGTCCGTCGGGACGTTATGATCCATCGTCGCGACGGTCAGCTCCGGCCGGCGGAGGCGCCGCTTCGCCAGGCGCAGGCCTTCAAAGGCCTGCGGGCTGGTCACCTCGTGGACCAGGTGCCGGTCGATGTAGAGCAGCGCCGCGCCGTCAGGCAGCGTCGTGACGACGTGCCGGTCCCAGATTTTCTCGAACAGCGTCTTGCCCATGGCAACGTACGGACCATTTCTATTTTCCTACCTGCCCGCCGGCAGGTCGATCAACTGCGGGAAAATAGAAGTGGTCCGCCCACTGCGGGAATTATACAAGACGTGGCGTGGCTGTGCTAGAGTAACACTGTCATGACGCCTCCCTCCACCGCGCTTGGCATCATCTTCGGGATCGTCTTCGTCGATCTCGTCGGCTTCGGGATCGTCATCCCGGTGCTGCCGCTGTACGCGGAGCGGTTCGGCGCCTCCCCGCTGGTCATCGGGATGCTGCTCGGCGTCTATTCGCTGATGCAGGCGCTCTGCGCGCCGCTGCTGGGCAGGCTCTCCGACCGGGTCGGCCGGCGCCCGGTCTTGCTGCTCAGCGTGTTCGGGACGGCCGCCGGCTTTTTACTCATGGGCCTGGCCCGGACCTTGCCCTGGCTCTTCGCCGGGCGCATCATTGATGGGGCAACCGGCGGCAACATCTCCACGGCGCTCGCGTACATTGCGGACATCAGCCCCCCGGAGCATCGCTCGAAGCGGATGGGCCTGATCGGCGCGGCGTTCGGGCTGGGCCTGATCGTCGGGCCGGCGATCGGGGGGCTGTTGAGCCATGTGTCGTTGGCCGCGCCGCTGCTCTTTGCGGCCGGGCTTTCCGGACTCAATGCGCTGGCGGTTGTGGGGCTGCTGCCGGAGAGCCTCCCGGCTGAACGGCGGCGACAGGCGCAGGAGCAGTCCGGCCTCGCCCCGCTGTTGGCCGGCGCCCCTGGCCGCCGCCTGCGCGCGGCACTGGCGACCTACTTCTGCACGACCGTGGCGTTTTCCCTGCTCACCGCCATCTACCCGCTCTTTACCCAACGCCGCTTCGGCTACGGCGCCGCAGAGAACGGCTACATCTTCGCCGGCCAGGGCATCCTCGGCGCGGTGATCCAGGGCGGGTTGCTCGGCTGGCTGCTGCGCTACGCGACCGACAAGACGCTGGTGATCTGCGGGACCGCCGTCCTGACCCTGAGCCTGTTTGTCTTGCCGCTCAGCGCCACCGCGTCGGCGCTCTGGCTGGCCACCGCCGGGGTCGCCATCGGTCACGGCTTCGTCGCCGCCCCGCTCAACGGCCTGGCGTCGAAAGGGGGCGATGCGGCGATGCAGGGGCGGGTGTTGGGTCTGATGCAGTCGGCCGCGAGCGCCGCGCGGATCATCGGACCGGTGCTGGGCGGATGGCTTTTGACCTGCGATGCCCGCGGTCTCGCGGAGGTCTTCGGGCGCACCCCCTACTGGGTGGGCGGGGTCATCATGTCGGTCGCGTGCCTCCTCGCGTTCCTCCTCTAACGCCTGCGGCGATGAAGGTGTCGGATTTGTTCGTGAAGTGCCTGGAGCACGAGGGCGTCCGCTACGTCTTCGGGGTGCCTGGAGAGGAGAACGAGGATCTGCTCTTCTCGCTGGAGCGGTCGTCGATCCGGTTCATCCCGACCCGCCACGAGCAGGGCGCGGCGTTCATGGCCGACGTCTGGGGGCGGCTGACGGGCAAGGCCGGGGTGTGCCTGTCGACCTTGGGGCCGGGGGCCACCAATCTCGTCACTGGCGTGGCGGACGCGTACCTCGACAAGAGCCCGGTGGTGGCGATCACGGGCCAGGCCGGGCTGGGCCGCACCCATCGGGAAAGCCACCAGTATCTGGTCATCGTGGACATGTTCCGGCCCATTACGAAGTGGAACACGGCGATCGCTAGCCCGGACCAGGTGCCCGAGGTGGTGCGCAAGGCGTTCAAGACCGCCGAGAGCGAGAAGCCGGGCGCGACGCACATCGAGCTGTCCGAGGACGTGGCGAAGCTGGAGTCGGATCGGCAGCCGCTGGCCACCACCCGGGTGCGCCGGCCGGATCCGGATCGCCAGGCGATCGCCCAGACCGTGGAGCTGCTGACGCGCGCCCGCCGGCCGCTCGTCATCGCCGGCAACGGCGCCATCCGCAAGCTGGCCTCGGCCCAACTGCGCGAGTTCGTCCGCCGGCACCACATCCCGGTGGTCAACACGTTCATGGGCCAGGGCGCGGTGTCGGACGCCAGCCCCGAATCCCTGTTCACGATCGGCTTCGGGTTCCACGACATCGTCATGGACGCGGTGGAGCAGGCGGACCTCATCCTCACGGTGGGCTATGATCTCGCCGAGTACGCCCCGGAGGCCTGGAATCCGGCAGGGGCCATCCCGATCGTCCACATCGACTTCACGCCAGCGGAGGTCTACACGCACTACCAGCCGGCGGTGGAGGTCGTGGCGGACATCTCCGCGAGCCTGCGGGCGCTCAACGAGGCGCTCGCCGAGGGCGCGGTGCGCTACGACGCCGGATGGTACGCGCCGGTGCGCCGGCGGATGCTGGAGGACATCGCCAGCTACGACCTCAAGGAGGGCGAGCCGTTCACGATCCCGGGCGCGCTGAACGTCCTCCGCTCGCTCATGCGCGAGGACGACCTGCTCATCAGCGATGTGGGCGCCCACAAGGTGTGGATCGCCCGCAACTTCCCCGTCAACTGCCCGAACGGCTGCCTCATCTCCAACGGCCTGGCCAGCATGGGCATCGCGCTGCCGGGCGCGGTGGCGGCCGCGCTGCAGGATCCATCGCGGCGGATCGTCGCCGCGATGGGCGACGGCGGGTTCCTGATGAACTCCCAGGAGCTGGAGACGGCCAAGCGGCTCGGCGTGGCGTTCACCGTCGTGATCTTCAACGACAACGACTACGGGCTCATCAGTTGGAAGCAGCAGCTCGTCCACGGCCGGACCTTCGGCACGCGGCTCACCAACCCCGACTTCAAGGCGTACGCCGAAAGCTTCGGCATCCGCGGCGACCGGCCCCGGACGCTGACCGAGTTACGGCAGTCGCTCTCGGAGGCGATCGCCTCGCGCGAGCTGGCGGTCGTGGAGATCGCCGTCGATCCGAGCGTCAACCGCCGGTTAGGCCATGGCCATTGACGCCGTCAATCCCGCGACCGGGCAACCGCTCCGCTCGTATCCCGAATGCGCGCCGGCCGAGATCGGCCCGCTGCTGGAGCGCGCCCACGAGGCGCATGGCCGCTGGCGGCGGCGGCCGATCGCGGAGCGCGCCGAGGTGATGCGCCGCGCCGCGGCGCTGGTGCGCGAGCGCGCGCAGCCCTCCGCGGTGCTGATGGCTCAGGAGATGGGCAAGCCGGTCACGCAGGGCCGCGCTGAGGTCGAAAAGTGCGCCTGGGTCTGCGAGTACTACGCGGAGCACGCCGCGGCGTTTCTCCGGCCGGAGGTCATCCCGACGGATGCGTCCCGCAGCTTCGTGACGTTTGAACCGCTGGGCGTGGTGCTGGCGGTCATGCCGTGGAACTTTCCGTTCTGGCAGGTGTTCCGCGCGGCGGTGCCGGCGTTGATGGCGGGCAACGCCGTGATCTTAAAGCACGCCTCCAACGTCCCCGGCTGCGCAGTGGCGATCGACGCGCTCTTCGCGGAGGCGGGCCTTCCGCCGGGGCTGTTTCGCAGTGCCCTGATCGGCGCCTCGCGCGTGGGCGAGCTGATCGCGCACCCCCTGGTGCGGGCGGTGACGCTAACCGGCAGCACCCCGGCGGGCCAGGCGGTGGCCGCGCAGGCGGGCGCCGCGCTGAAGAAGACGGTGCTGGAGCTTGGCGGCAGCGACCCCTATCTCGTGCTCGAGGACGCGGAGCTGGAGCCGACAGTTGACGCGTGCGCGGCCTCGCGGCTGATCAACAGCGGCCAGAGCTGCATCGCCGCCAAACGGTTCATTGTGGTAGAGTCCATCCGCACGCGGTTCGAGGCGCTCATGGTGGAGCGGATGCGCGCCCAGCGGATCGGCGACCCGCTGCGGGAGGAGACGACCGTCGGCCCGCTGGCCCGCCACGATCTGCGCGCGAGCCTCCATGAGCAGGTCGAGCGCAGCGTGGCGAAGGGCGCGACGCGGCTGCTGGGCGGGGTGGTCCCGAGCGGGGCCGGCGCGTACTACCCGCCCACCGTGCTGACGGGCGTGGCGAGCGGGATGCCGGCGTACGACGAGGAGACGTTCGGCCCGGTGGCCGCGATCATCGGCGTGGCCGGCGAGCGGGAGGCGGTCGCGGCGGCGAACGACAGCCGCTTCGGCCTGGGCGCGGCCGTCTTCACGCGATCGCGCGAGCGCGGCGAACGGATCGCGCGCGAGCTGGATGTCGGCTGCTGTTTCGTCAACGCCTTCGTCCGGTCCGATCCCCGCCTGCCCTTCGGCGGGATCAAGGCCTCCGGCTACGGCCGGGAGCTGTCCTCCTTCGGCATCCGCGAGTTCGTGAACATTAAGAGCGTGTCCATCAAGTGAACGTGCTATAATCAGCCCCGACAACCTGCCACCGGCAGAGAAAGGAGCCGCATGCACAGGAGGTTAGGGTTTGTCCTCAGCGTGGCTGGGCTGGCGCTGGCAATTCTGCCGCTGGCCACGGTGCTTCGGCAGCCCGACTTCGTGACCGCCGCCGTCGGGGCAGGGCTGATGCTCCTCGGGATTTTCGTGGCGATTGAATCGGTGGCGAGGCAGCTCGAGCGGCGATAAGTCGCGCGTCACCACGCGCCTCGGATCGGTGGGTCTGGGTGACAAACCGCCTCTGCGGTGCGGAGGCGGTTGCTTGTTTCCTCATGACGACCACGCGATTGGATTCTGGCGGGCCTCGGCTGACGGTGGTGGAGCATCTCGAGGAGCTGCGCCGCCGTCTGGGCATCAGCCTGGCGGCGTTCCTGCTGGCCACCGCGATCGGCCTGACGCAGGCGCGGCACCTGATCGCGTGGCTGAAGCGTCCGGCCGATGCCTTCTTGCCGCAGTTCGCCTTCTTCACCCCGACCGAGCCGCTGGTGGCGTATGTCAAGGTCAGCGTGCTCGCGGGGCTGATGCTGGCGATGCCGGTATTGCTGGCGCAGGGGTGGGGGTTCGTGCGATCCGGCTTATTGCCGAAGGAGCGCGCCACCGGCGCGGCGCTGATCGGGTGGGGGACGTTCCAGTTCGTCGCGGGCGTGATGGTCGCCTACCTGTGGCTTGTGCCGGCGGCGTTGCGCATCCTGCTCGGGATCGGCGCACAGGCCTTCGAGCCGGTCATCTCCATCGACCGGTACCTCTCGTTCATGACCACGCTGCTGTTCTGGTCCGGGCTGGTGTTCGAGCTGCCGGTCGTGCTGGTCATCCTCGCGAAGGCCGACATTGTGACCTCCGCCTGGTTACGTCAGCAGCGGGCGTATGCGGCGCTCGTGCTCGTGATCATTGCGGCGCTCATCACCCCGACGACCGATCCGGTGAACCTCCTGCTGCTCGCCGGGCCGCTGCTCCTATTGTACGAAGCCTCGATCTGGCTCACGCGGTTCACCACCGGCGGGAAGCCCTCGCATGGCCGCAGAGCTGAGCGGGGCTGAGGGCATCGGTCTGGCGGCCGCGGCCGTCCTGGTCGGATACCTCCTCTGGGTGGGCCGACGCATGCGCGAGACCCACCCCCCACCCGTTCCAGAGTCGGCGGCGCGTGGGCCGACCCCCCACAACGCCGTTGTGGAACGGGACCTCCTGCTCGACCAATTGGAGTGGCTCGCCGTCTCGTGCCAACGCCTGACGAAGACCTTCGAACCCCCTGCCGTGTATGCCAGCATCCTGTCGTGTTTCGGCGAACTGGTGAGGACGGATGCGGCGTCTCCGTTGGTCAGCCTGTGGCTCTATGATCCGCTCGCTGATCTGCTGATGTTGGGATGCGCTGAGCCTGATCCTGATCGGTGGCTGGCCGTGGATCGGCTGTCGGTGAAAGACCAGCCCCTGGCGACGGTGGCGAGTGACTTCAAGTTGCTGCACCTGTCGCAGCTTCCCCCCGCGCTCTCGCGGGCGATGCGGACGCCGGACATCGGCTCCGCCGGCGCGGTGTTGGCGCCACTCGCCATCGAGCATCGGCTGCTTGGGCTGGTGCTCCTGGTGTGCGCCCCGCGGCAACTCGAGCGGTTCCAGGAGCGCATCCGTGGCGCCAAGCTCTTCACCGAACAGGCCTCGCTCGCGGTGTGGAATGTCCTCCAGCGAGAGCTGGCGATGTTTGACCACCTCACCCGCGCCTACAACTCCGCGTACTTCAAGGAACGGCTCAGCCAGGAGCTGCAGCGCTGCCACCGCTTCGAGCTGCCGCTCACATTGCTGGTCATTGACGTCGATGGCTTCAAGGCCATCAACGATACCTACGGGCATCAGGCGGGTGACCGGGTGCTGGTGAGCGTGGTGCAGACCATCAAACGGTTGATCCGGTCGAGCGACCTCTTGGCGCGCTACGGCGGCGATGAATTTGTGCTCCTCTTGCCGGAGCTGGGCCGCGCCGACGCCTCGTCCGCGTTCGACGCCCTCCCGGTCGCGCAACGGATTCGCGACGCCATCGCTGGACAACCGCTTCCTCTCGGAACGCAGGTCTTGCGTGTGACGGTGAGCCTCGGCCTCGGTGTCTACGATCCCGGCAGCCGCAGCTCGGCGACCGAGCTGTTTCAGCAGGCCGATGAGCAGCTCTATCGCGCGAAGCGGGCGGGCAAGAACCGGTGCGCCCTGCCCGATGGCTCCCTGGCCGAACCGGGAGCGCTCGAAGGGACCGGTCCGGTCGGCTAAGGGCCCCTCACGGCTCTGACAATATGAAACGCCACGGCTCCAAGGCAACAGGTGTCAGACACCTGTCGAGCGGTCATTTCGCATCGGCAAAGGTGTCTGACACCTTTTGCGGTCGTCCCAGCAGCTTTGCGACAGAGCCGTGAGGGGCTCACTGGCGTCGTAGAGCGATCCTCAGGCGTGTCAGGACGATCCCCCACGCGCCGGCCGCGGTCGCGCACCACAGCCACCCGCGCGCAGCCGTCCCCACCATGAGCTCCAGCGGGCCCACCGTCGTCGCCAGCAGCGCCACCGTCGCCAGCGCCCAATGGAGCAGGTTCGCCCCCCAGCCGGCGGGGCGCGGGGGCGCGGCGGCCACCGGGCGCCACCAGCCCGGCGGGCCGACGGCCGCGTAAAACCGTTCCAAGGTCGCCCGATCGGCCGGTGGGGTCAGCAGCGTTGCGGGAAGCCACACGAGCGCCGTCCCTGCGACCATAAAGAGCAGCTCCGGCAACAGGCCCGATGGCCATCCGAGGTGCGCCATGACGGCCGGGCGCATCAGCAGGATGGGCAGGCTCGCGCCCATCGCCGCGATCTCACTCCAGGGATTGATGCGCCACCAGCACCACCGCAGCAGGTACACCGGCCCGATCCCGGCGGTGAGGTTCAGGATCCACGTGAACGAGGCGCCGATGCTCCTCGTGGCGAATGCCACGACCATCGCGCCGGCCGCCAGCGCCCACGTCAGGCCGCGGGCCGCCCGCACGTAGTGGCGCTCCGCCGCGCGGGGGCGGAGGAACCGTTTGTAGCAGTCGTTGACGAGGTACGATGCGCCCCAGTTCAACTGCGTGCTCAACGTCGAGAGGAACGCGGCGAAGAACGCGGCCACCAGCACCCCCCGCATCCCCGCCGGCAGCAGGAGCGCGATGAGGCGCGGGTAGGCCCGTTCGTGGTCGATAAACGCCTGCCCGTTGACCGTGCTCTGCAGCGCGTGGTCAGGGAGCAGGACGATCGAGGCGACGGCGGTCAGGACCCACGGCCACGAGCGCAGGCAGTAGTGCGCGAGGTTGAACCACAGCACCGAGAGCATCGCGTGGCGCTCATCCTTGCATGAGACGAGCCGCTGGACCACGACGCCACCGCCGTCGGTGTTCTTCCACGCCCACCACTGGACCAGCACCAGCCCCAGGAACCATCCGAAGGGCGAGCTCCACAGCGGCGTGCCGGGATCGCCGGGGGCTGGCGGGATGGTGTGCAGGACGGAGGTGTCGCGCAGCCGTTCGGCGAGCGCCGCAAGCCCGCCGGCCGCCTGCACCGCGTAGCTCGCGAGGATCACCGCGCCGACCATCGCCCAGATGAACTGGAACGCATCCGTGAGCACGACCCCCCACAACCCGGCGAGCGCGGTGTAGCCGGCGCCGAACAGCACGCTGGCGACGATGGCGCCTTCGCGGTTGAAGCCCGTGGTTTCCTGCAGGACCTTGGTCATCCCCGTGATCGGCCAGACCCCCATGATGTAGCAGTTGTACAGCAGCCCCCAGTAGAGCGCCTTGAAGGCCCGGAGGAACGCCGCCGCCCGGCCGCTGTAGCGCACTTCGACGAGCTCCACCTCGGTCATCACGTTGGCCCGCTTCCAGAGCTTCGCGAAGACGAAGACGGTCAGCATCGTGCTGATGCCCAGCGCCCAGACCTCCCAGACACCCCAGATCCCTTTGCGGCGGACCAGGCCGGTGATCAGCAGCGGCGTGTCGGAGGAGAACGCGGTGGCGGCGATCGAGGTGCCGGCCAGCCACCAGCCCAGCGCGCGGTTCGAGAGGAAGTAGGCGTCCA
>CAZKXY010000031.1:0-14265 GCA_964556925.1 uncultured Planctomycetales bacterium
GTCCTCCGCGAAGACGTTGAAGCACAACCGCATGCTCAGGCTCAGCGGCTTGATGCACTCGCCCAGGATGTGGATCGGCAGCAGGAGCGGCACCAGCAGCCAGCCGACCAGGTCGCGCGGCTGGCCCGCGAGATGGTCGAGGTAGCCCAGCAGGCCCAGGTGGCGGATGCCGGTCCACTGGACGTAGCTGAAGACGACCAGCGCCAGCGCGGCCGTCGTGTTCAGGTTGGCGGTGGAGGACTTCAGGCCCGGCACGAGCCCCGCCAGGTTCATGCACCAGATATAGAGGAAGAGGGTGCCGACGAACGGGGTGTAGCGCCGGCCCGCCGGGCCCAGGATGCTCTGCACGAAGCGGTCGACGCCGCCGACGAACAGCTCCAGCAGGTTCTGGGCGCCGCTGGGGATGATGGCCGGCTTGCGCGCGTAGCGCCAGGCGATGAGGCCGAGCGCAAGGCCGATGCCCGCCGAGAAGACGAGGTTTTCCCAATGATGCAGCCAGGACACGAGGAGGTTGTCGTGCCAGCGCTCGCTGAGCACAGTGATGACATTGGGAAGCTCGGGGATGCCCTCGTGGGCTGATTCAGCGGCCATGGGGGTGGACTGCCGCCGCGCGCCTGGCCGCCACCGCCAGCCAGCTCGCCACGACGGCCAAGACGAGAGAGAAGCCGATCCCGAACCCCCCGAGCGACATCCCCGGCGCGCGCAGGACCACGAAGGCGAGGATATACAGGAGGGGGAATTTCAGCAGCAGCCAGCCGGTCACGCGCCAGGCGGAGGGGGTCTCACGCAGCCAGGCGGACACCAGCCGCGACAGGCACGCGAGGCTGGCGAGGTTCCACGCGCCGCCGGCCAGGACCCCCCGCGAGGCGGCAGGGCTCCAGAGCCACGCGAGCGCCGCAACAGCCGCGACGGTCGCCGCAGCCGCGCCCCACATGGGTGCCAGGCGATCAGGCGGCATTAGCGGTGGCCATTCCTCTCGCTGGATTGGCGGATCATCTGCGCGGTGACACGAGCGCTGGCCACCAAGCCCAGCACGATGCCTCCGACCATCCCCCACGGCGCGAAGGCCCATCGACGGTCCAGGGCGGTGCCGAGGGTGTAGCCGAGCGCGGGACCCGCAAAGAGCACCGCTGGAATGGCGGTCAGCAGGCCGGCTTGCCGAAGCCACCCCCCCACCTGTCCTCCGGTCCCGCCCGAGGCGGGACCGGTAACCGGGGTTCGCCTCGCTGGACCCGTCGGTGGCGGGCCAGACAGGTGGGGGGGGTCAGGGCGTTGCGCGTCGCGCATTATCCTACCACCTGTCCCGGCTCCGCCTGCGGCGGAGCCGTGCGCCTCCACAGCATCCCTCACGCACCCTGCATACCAGCCGTTCCCTTGCCCTGAACACCGAAGGAGTTGGAACGGCTGGGCGACAGGTGGTGGGATTATAACATACCGGCCTGGATCAGTTGAAGGATCGGTCCGGGAAACAGCCCGAGCAGGAGCGTGGGGGCCGTGCAGACGCCGAGGGCCACGCGCAGGGCCAGGGCTGGGTGGAGGCGCGCGCCCGCCGTCTCCGGGGCGGCCTCGGCGAAGTACATGAGCCGGATGAACTGGACGTAGTAGTAGAGCGCGACCGCGCTGTTGATCACGCCGGCGACCGCCAGCCACTCGACCTCGGCCTCGATCGCCGCGCCGAAGAGCAGGAACTTGCCAATGAACCCGAACAGCGGCGGGATGCCGGCCAGCGACAACAGCAGCAGCGTCATGACCAGCGCCAGCGCCGGCGCGCGCCGGGACAGCCCGCGAAAGGCCTCGAGCGATTCGCTGCCGGTCTCGTTGACGACCGCGACGACGCAGGCGAACGCCCCGAGGTTCATGAAGAGGTACGCCGCCAGGTAGAGCACGAGCGCCTCGACGCTCAGGCGCGTGTGCACCGCCACCCCGATGAGGAGGTAGCCCACCTGCCCGATCGTCGAGTAGGCGAGCAGGCGCTTGACGTTGGTCTGCACGAGCGCGACGACATTGCCCAGGGTCATCGTGAGGACGGTCAGCGCCAGCACGACCGGTGCCACCATCGGCCAGACCGGCTCCAGCGCCGTCAGGATGCGCAGCAAAAGCGCCAAACCCGCCGCCTTGGGCCCGACGGACAACAGCGCCGCCACCGGCACCGGCGCGCCCTCATACGCGTCCGGCGTCCACATATGAAACGGCACCATGGAGATCTTGAACGCCAACCCGGCCAGCATCAGCGCCGTCGCCAGCAGCAGCGCGCCGGCCATCGGCTCGGCCATCCCGCCGACGCCCGCCCGCAGCTCCGCAAAGCCCAACTGGCCGGTCAGCCCGAAGAGGAGCGACATGCCGAAGAGCATGATGCCGGAGGAGAGCGCGCCGAAGAGGAGGTACTTCAGCGCCGCCTCGGCGGAGCGCGGCTCGCGCAGGAACCCGACGAGGAGGTACGCGCTGAGGCTGACCAGCTCCATCGACAGGTAGGCCATGAGCAGGTGATCGGCTTCGGCCATCAGCATCAGCCCGACCCCGATGAGCAGCAAGAGCCCCAGCCCTTCCCCGCGCAGCGACGGGTGGATCTCGCGCGAGGCGGTGATGAGCAGCAGGACCACGGCCAGGGTGCCGAGCGCGATCCACCGGAACGCCTGGCTGAAGGGGTCGACGACGATCAGGCCGAAGAACAGGTGTTGCAGCGGCGCCGTCCACAGGGCGAGCGCGGCGCCGGCCAGGATCACCCAGCTCGCCGCCACGGACGCTGCCGGCCGCTTCGCCCATGCGCCGAGGAGCACCACGAGCAAAGCGCCGGCGCTCAGGATCGTCTCAGGCCACCAACCCCGGAGGCTGTCAAGCAAGACTGCAGTCATACTGTCCCATTTATTGGCCGGTGATGGACGCGATGAGCTGGCGCAGTGCGCCGTCCTGCAACCGAAGAATCAGCAGCGGATACAGTCCGACCGCCAGCGTCAACACCAACAGCGGCGTCAGGCTCAGCTTCTCGCGCAGGTCCAGATCGGCCAGCGACTGCCACCGCGTGTTCAGGGGGCCGAGGAGCACCTGCCGGATCACCTTCAGGTTGTAGGCCGCGGCGATCACGATGCCGAGCACCGACAGCATCGTGAGCACCTGCAGCCGCTCCACCTGGAACGCGCCGACGAGCGAGAGGAACTCCGCCACAAACCCGCTGAGGCCCGGCAGCCCCAGCGAGCCGAGGCTGAAGAAGATGAGGAAGCCGCCGTAGACCGGCGCGCGGGCTCCCAGGCCGCCGAACGCCTCCAGCTCCCGCGTGTGCGCCCGGTCGTACAGCACGCCGACGAGCAAGAACATCGCTCCGGTGATCAGGCCGTGGCTGAACATCTGGAGCATCGCGCCGTTGAGGCCCTCCGGCCGCAGGCTGGCCAGCCCCAGCAGGACGAAGCCCATGTGCGACACCGATGAGTAGGCCACGAGCCGCTTGAAGTCGGTCTGCGCCATCGCGACGAACGCGCCGTAGACGATATTGATCATGCCCAAGAGCCCCATCGTCCAACTGAACCACTGCGCCGCGTCGGGCAGGATCGGGTAGCTGATCCGGAAGAAGCCGTAGCCGCCCATCTTCAGCAGCACGCCGGCCAGCAGGACGCTGGCCGGCGTCGGGGCGTCGACGTGCGCGTCCGGCAACCACGTGTGGAACGGGAAGATCGGCACCTTGATCGCGAACCCCAGGAAGAACCCGAGGAACACCCACTGCTGCAGCGGCAGCGACAGGGTCGGGCCCGTCTCGCGCAGCGCCAGCAGGTCGAAGGTATGCGGCTGGGTGTTGAAGGACAGCGCCAAGATCGCCAGCAGCATGAAGAGGCTGCCCGCGAGCGTGTAGACGAAGAACTTGAACGCCGAGTATTCGCGCCGGCCGCCGCCCCAGATGCCGATGAGGAAGTACATCGGCACCAGGACGATCTCCCAGAAGATGTAGAAGAGAAAGAGATCGAGCGCCAGGAACGTGCCCAGCATCCCGACCTCAAGCAGCAGGTAGAGCGCGTAGTACTCCTTCTGCCGTTCGGTGATCGAGGCGGAGCCGATGCAGGCCAGGAACGACAGGAGTGCCGTCAACAGCACCATCGGCAGGCTGACGCCGTCGATGCCGAGGTGGTAGAAGATGTTGAGTGGCGGGATCCACGACAGGTGCTCCCGGAACTGAATGGCTGTCGAGGAGGGGTCAAACCCGCCCGCCGCCTGCAGCGCGACCAGCAGGGCCGCGCCGGTGGCCAACAAGGCAATGTTCCGGATGGCGTTGACCGCCCTCCGCGGCAGCGCCAGCACGAGCAGCATCCCGATCAGCGGGCAGGCGAGCAGAAGACTCAGCATGCGACTGTCCCTGCAAGGCTTCCGGGACCGCTGCTATTTTTCTACAGATCGCGCCAGAAAAATAGAAACGGTCCCTTATTTGTAGCGAAGGATGACGGACAGCACGACGACCGAGAGCACGACGACGAGCAGGTACTGGTGGACGATGCCCGTCTGCGCCCACCGCAGCGCCGCCCCCAGGCCGCGGACGGCCTGCGCGAGCCCGTTGACGATCCGGTCGACGATGAGCCGATCAAACCGCTCTTTCCACTGGCCCACGAACCAGCCCGCGGCGCCGGCGCCATCCACCGCGCCGTCGATGACCCGCCGGTCGAACGCGGCCAGCCGCTCGGTGGCGGCTGCAAACGGCGCGAGGATCCATCGCGCATACGCCTCGTCCACGTAGTACGTGTTGGCCGCCCACGCGTAGAGCCGCGCGCCGAGCGGCGCAAGCCCAGCCGGCAGCAGGCGGCGGCGTTGCACGCCGACGACCCACGCGAGCGCCGCCCCGGCGCCAACCGCCAATGTCGACAGCAGCAGCACCGGAACATCAAGGTCTTGGTGCGTCTCGACCACGCCCACGCCCAGCCAGTGAAAGAACGGATGGCGCAGCCACGGCGAGCCCGCCAGCCCCGCGAGGACCGCGCCGACGCCCAGGACCGTCATCGGCGCGACCATCACCGCCGGGGATTCGTGCGGGTGGTGGCCGCCGGCGCGCACCGCGCGGCCCTCAAAGCAACGCAGGTAGAGCCGGATGATGTAGCCGCTGGTCATCACCGCACCCAGCAGCAGCGCCCAGAACAGCCACGGCGCGTGACGGCCTGCCTCAAGCAGCATCGCGTCTTTGCTCCAGAAGCCTGCCAGCGGAAACAGCCCGCTCATGGACAGGGCCGCGACCAGGAACAGGCCCGCCGTCCACGGCAACGCCTTCCGCAGCCCACCGAGGCGGGCCAGGTCCTGCTGGTGGGTGGCGTGGATGACGCTGCCGGCGGCCAGGAACAACAGCGCTTTGAAGAAGGCGTGCGTGCCGAGATGGAACATGGCTAGCGCCGAGGCCCCCAGCCCAAGGGCCGCCATCATCAGCCCGAGCTGGCTGATCGTCGAGTAGGCGAGGATGCGCTTGATGTCGGTCTGCGTCAAGGCCACCGTGCCGGCGAACAGGTGCGTGGCCAGCCCAATGCCCAGCACGACGGCCAGGCTCTCCGGTGTAAAGAGCGGCATCGTCCGCGCTACCAGGTAGACCCCGGCCGCCACCATCGTTGCGGCATGGATGAGCGCGGAGACCGGCGTGGGGCCCTCCATGGCGTCCGGCAGCCACACATGCAGCGGCACTTGCGCGGATTTGCCTACCGCGCCCAGAAAGATCAGCAGGCTGACCACGGTGAGCAGGCGGGGACCAAGCTGGGCGCCGGTCTGGCTCAACTGGGTGAAGTGCAGTGAGCCGCCGGCCCACGCCAGCGTCAGGATCCCGAGCAGAAGCCCGGTGTCGCCGATGCGGGTGGTGAGGAACGCCTTGCGGCCGGCCTCGGCCGCCGCGGGCTTCTCGAACCAGAAGCTGATGAGCAGATACGAGCAGAGCCCGACGAGCTCCCAGCCGGCATACAGCAGCACGAAGTGGTCGGCCAGGACGAGCGTCAGCATGGAGGCGCAGAACAGGCAGAGGTAGGCGAAGAACCGCGAGAAGCGCGGATCGCCGCGCATGTAGCCGATCGAGTAGAGCGTGATCATCGTGCCGATGCCGGTGACAACGAGGAGCATGACCCAGCCCAGCCCGTCCACCCCAAAGCCGAGCAGCCAGCGGGCCTCAGCGAAACTCCACGCCCACTGCAGCGCAAGCCGGTGGCCGTGCAGCACCGGCTCGGCGATCGCCAGCGTCGCCGCACACGAGCCGGCCAACGCGCCGACCGCCACCCCTGCGCTCGCCGTCCCCAGCCGCCGCCCGACAAGGATGAGGAGGGCAAACGCCGCCACCGGCAGCCCGGGGATCCAGAGTAGTTCCGGTACCATGCGCGAATCCCTACGTTACTTCTCTGTCTCGGACCATTTCTATTTTCCTACCTGCCTGCCGGCAGGCAGGTCGATCAACTGCAGGAAAATAGAAGTGGTCCGGCTGTTGCGCTAGCGGTCCGGTTGTTCCGCTTACCTCGCTAGCCTTTTAACGAATCCGCGTAGTCGGCGAAAACCGTCTTGGCCGTCCGCGCGAGGCTGATGATGATGGCCAGCCCCACCACGGCCTCGCAGGCGGCCAGCGCGACGATGAACAGCGCGAACACCTGGCCACCAACCTGCCCGAACGCGCGGGCAAAGAGCACGAAGTTCAACGCCGCCGCATTGAGGATGAGCTCGATGGCCAGCAGCATCCCAATCGCGTGGCGGCGGGTGAGGATCCCGTAGACGCCGAGGCAGAACAGCGCGTGACTGAGCCACAAGACCGGGTGGAGTGGCATCTACCCCCGCTTCGGGATAGCGGCGATCGCGATGGCCCCGACCATCGCCGCCACGAAGACGAGCGAGATCACCTCAAACGGCAGGACGAACGTCGTGACGAGCTGCTGGCCGAGCGTCGCGAGCGCGATCGGTTCGACGGCGGCCGGCTGCGGCCATCGCAGCGCGTGGGTCGCCGACACCAGCAGGCCGAACAGCGCCAGCGCGCCGGCTGCCGCCGGGGCCGACTGGCGGCTGGCCGGGGACGCGGGGGACGTCCGCAGGTTGGCGGTGAGCATGATCGCAAAGACGAGCAGCGTCAGGATCGCCCCGACGTAGATGAGGATCTGCACGAACGCGAGGAACTCCGCTTCCAAGAGGATAAACAGCCCCGCGACGCCCAGCAACGCGAGGCCCAAGCTGAGGGCGGCACGGAAGAGATTGCGCAGGGTGACGACCCAGAAGGCGCTGACCAAGACCAGCGCCGCGAGCAGGGAGAAAACCAGCGTTAACATCGTGACAGTGAGCGCAGGGGGCGGACCGCTGCTATTTTCCCACAGCCCATCGGCCTGCCTGCCGGCAGGCAGGCAGGCAGGAAAATAGCAACGGTCCGTCCGGCAATCATAACATGCGGCTCCGCACCCGGCCAGGACGGGTGACGGGGATCTGCTCACTGCACAGCGGGCAGTCGTGCGGCGGGAACGTCTCAAACGCGAGGGAGAGCATGCGGACGAACCGATACCCGGGGAACTTGACCCGTCCGCCGGAGCGGTCCACGACTGTCCCAATCCCGACGACTCTGGCGCCGAAGCCTTCCACCAGCGCGGCGACTTTCCGCGCCGACTCGCCGGTGGTAATCGCGTCCTCCACAATAAGGACCCGGTCTTTCTTCGTCACCGTGAAGCCCCGGCGCAGCTGCATTTCGGCATCGACGCGCTCCGCGTACATCGCCCGCACGCCGAGGGCCCGCGCGACCTCGAAGGCGACGAGGATGCCGCCAACCGCCGGTCCGATGACGACGGTTGGGCGCGAGGCGCGAAACCGCCGCGCCAGCTCCCGGCAGATCGCCGTCGCCTGGCGGGGCTGCTGCAGCACCTGGGCGCATTGGAAGTAGTGGCCGCTGTGCAACCCTGACGAGAGCTCGAAATGCCCGCGCTGCAGCGCCTTGCTCTTCCGGAAGATCCCCAGGAGCTGCTCTTTCGTCAACATCGGCAGGTGTCCTCCATTTCCTCAAGGATGCGTCGGGCGGCCGCCCGCGGTCGGCGTGCGGCGGTGATGGGCCGGCCGATCACCAGCGCCGAAGCCCCGGCGTTCAACGCGCTGGCCGGCATGCAGACGCGCGCCTGGTCATGACGTGACGTCCATGACGGCCGGATGCCCGGGCAGATGACCGCCAGCCTACGCCCGAAGCGCGCCCACAGCGCGGGCGCTTCCTGGGCCGAGGCCACGACGCCGTCACACCCGGCCCGGGCGGCGGCGGCGGCCAACGCGAGCACGCGGGCGCGGGTGGCGCGGCCATCGACGACGCTGGTCAGCACGGTCACCGCCAGCACCCGCGGACGCACGATCCGCAGCCGAGCGGCTTCCGCCCTCGCGCCGCGGACCGCAGCCTGGAGCATCGCGAGCCCGCCGGCCGCGTGCACGGTCAGCATCGCCACCCGCAGCCGCGCGGCGGCGCGGCAACTCGCTTCCACCGTCGAGGGGATGTCAAAAAACTTCAGATCCAGCATGACCCGGAAGCCCAGCGCGCGCATCCGCGACACCGCCGCCGGGCCACAGGCCGTAAACAGGCTGCTGCCCACCTTCACCGTGCGCACAAGCCCCTGCAGTTGTCTGGCCAAGGCCACCGCCTGAGGAAGGCGGTCCGCATCCAGCGCCACGATCAGCCGATCCGCGTGTGTCATTGCAGCGCCCCGCGCAGCGCGTCGACCGACGGCACCTGGTGCCGCCGCAGGTAGCGCTCCAGGCCCCGGAGCACGCGCAGCGGCGCGCGGGGATCAGCGAAGAGCGCGGTGCCCACCGCGACGGCGGTGGCGCCGGCGAGGAAAAACTCCACCGCGTCCTCTGCCCGCACGATCCCGCCGACGCCGATCACCGGCAGGCGGATAGACCGAGCAGTATACCACACGCGGTAGACGGCGAGCGGCCGAATCGCCGGCCCGCTGAGGCCGCCGGTCGTCGTGCCGAGGCGCGAGCGCCGCGTCTGCGGATCGAGGCTCATGCCGGTGAAGGTATTGCCCACCGAGACCGCGTCGGCTCCGGCCCGCTCGGCTGCCTGCGCCATCGGGGTGAGGTCAGTGACGTCCGGGCTGAGCTTCGCAATGAGCGGCTTGCGGGTCGTCCGGCGCGCCGCCTGCACCATCGCCAGCGTCGCCTCGGGATCCTGCGCCACCATCTTCAATTCGGTACCTGGTCCCATTTCGCCACCTGTCTCGGAAGCGAAATGGGACCTGGTACCGGGACTGGCGAGGTTCGGGCATGACAGGTTGAGTTCGATGGCCTCCACGCGCTGAACCTCGTCGAGCCGCCGCACCAGCTCCGCCAGCTCCTCCAGCGACTCGCCGAGGACGCTGACGATGAGCGGCATGCGGAAGGCCGACAGCGCCGGCAGCTTCTCGCGCAGGAACGCATCAAGGCCGATGTTGGCCAACCCGACTGCGTTCAGCATCCCAGCGGGGGTCTCGACAAGGCGGGGGGGCGGGTGGCCATCGCGCGGGGTGCGCGTGAGCGTCTTGGTGATGAGGCCGCCCAGCGCATCCAGCCGAACGGCCTTGGCAAACTCCACGCCATAGCCGAAGGTGCCGGCAGCAACCAACACCGGGTTCGGCAGGGTGAGGGAACCAACGCGGACGCGCAGGTCAGGCATGCGGCATCAGGCGGCGGCGGGGGGCTTGCTGAGAAACTTGACCATCTCGTCGATGGCGAGCTGCTGGTCCGGCGTCACGTCCATGAATGCCACGGCGTAGTCCACCACCCCGGATGGCAGCGGTTGCTCCCGCACGATGCGCCCACGCAGCACCAGGGGTTCGTGGAACCCGGGGAGCGCGACTTGGATTTCCAGGGCGTCGGCCAGCTCATAGAAGAGCTCGCTCTCAAAGCTGATCCCGCCGGCGCTTAAATCCTTCGTGGCCACATGCCGCCACGTCTCGGTGAGCGCCCCGGAGCGACGGCAGGTGACGTTGAACGATTCCGGGATGCGCTGAAACTGCCGCTGCTCCTTCCCCATCCGCCGCTCCTACACGCGTCCCTTGAGGAAGCCGACGAGCTGGTCGATCTGCGCCTGGTGCTTCGGGCTGAGGCGGATGAACTCGACTCCGTGCTCCGTCACGCCGGAGGCCTGCATGTCACTCCACGCGACCCGCCCCTCCAGGACCAGCGCCTCCTGGAGGCCGGGAATGGACAGCGAGATATCCAGCAGGCTCCCGAGAGCCAGCCGGGCGTCTTGGCTGCGGAACCGGATCCCGCCCGCGCCAAGATTGACGACGGTGATGGTCTCCCACCCGGAGCCGAACTCCCCGCTCGGGCGGGATCGCGCGTCAAACGCCTGCGGGATGCGAGGAAAATGCCGTCGCTCGCGCGTCATCCCACACCCTGGGCGTGGGCCGGGTCGACGAGGCCTGGGCGCTGGGACCGAACCGGCCCGGGGTCGCGGCGCCTGTCAGAAACTCGTGGGGGCGACCCGCCCCGCCACCGGCGGGGCCGCCCAGGGTGTGGGATCATCCCTTCCCTTGCTTGCCGAGGAAGTGCGCTACCGCCAGCTCCACCTTGGCCCGGGTGTCGGGGTCGCTGGGTTCAAACGTCACGCCTAGCTCCGTCATCCCCAATCGCCCCGGCCTGGCCCAGGCGATCCGCCCAGTCAACACCACCGGCTGTTTCGCCACCGGCAGCATCAGGTGCAAATCCAGGGCCGTGCCGGCGCTGAAGGGCCGCTCAGAGAAAAACCGCGCGCCGCCCACGCTGAGGTCGCGCAGGGGAGAAATACCCCACTGCATCTCGCCCCGCTCCGGGCAGCGGTACCGCACCATGATGGAATGCGCCACGCGCGGGCTGCCGCGCTGCTCGTGGCCCTCAGCAGGCGTCATCCCACACCCTGGCTGTCCCGCCACTGGCGGGGTCCAGCCCCCCGATGGATCCCACCCTCATGGCTGGACGGCTCCGCCTGCGGCGCAGCCCTTCATAGATGGGATCATCGCACGCGCAGCAGCTCGTGATACTGCTGAATGGGCTTCACCGTCAACTGGCGCTTCAGCAGCGCGGCGATCCCGTTGACCGACGCCTGGGCCCCGGCGATCGTCGTGATGCAGGGAATGCCGAGCGTCGAGGCCGCAGAGCGAATGAGCACCTCGTCCGCCCGCGGCAGCCGCCCGGACGGCGTGTTAATCACGAGCTGGATCTGACCGCTCTTGAGCAGATCGAGGACGTTCGGCCGGCCCTCGTGGACCTTCTTCACCGGCTTGGCGTGCAGGCCGTAGCGCTGCAGCGCCTTCGCGGTGCCGGACGTCGCCACAAGCGCAAATCCGAGCTCCTCCAGCCGCTCCGCGACGAGGACGACCGCGCGCTTGTCGCGGTTCTTCACGCTGACGAAGACCGTGCCGGATTTCGGCAACAGCTGCCCCGCGGCGATCTGCGACTTCACGAACGCCAGGCCGAAATCCTCGTCGAGGCCCATGACCTCCCCTGTGGATTTCATCTCCGGCCCGAGCAGGATGTCCACGCCGGCAAAGCGTGAGAACGGGAACACCGACTCCTTGACCGCGAGAAACGGCGGGATGATCTCCCCGGCGATACCCTGCTCCCTGAGGCTCATGCCGAGCATGGCCCGCGTCGCCACCTTCGCCAGCGGCAGGCCCACCGCCTTCGAGATGAAGGGCACCGTGCGCGAGGCGCGGGGGTTCACTTCCAAGACGTAGACGGCATCGTCCTTGACCGCGAACTGCACGTTCATCAGCCCGACGACACCCAGCGCCCTTGCGAGCTTGTAGGCGGCGATGCGGATTTCCTCCAGCGTCTCATCGCTCAGCGTGTGGGGCGGCAGCACCATTGCGCTGTCGCCGGAGTGGATGCCGGCCTCCTCGATGTGCTCGAGGAGGCCGCCGATGACGAACGCCTCCCCGTCGCCGACCAGGTCTACGTCCACCTCGATCGCCTCCTCCAGGAACTTGTCGATGAGGACCGGGAAGCCGGGGGAGGCGTCGAACGCGCGCTGCGCAAACGGCTTGAGCTGTTCGTCATCGTAGACGATCTCCATCGCCCGGCCGCCCAGGACGTACGACGGGCGCACGAGGCACGGGTAGCTGATGGCGCGCGCCGTCAGGCGAGCCTCCTCCACCGTCATGGCGGTGCCGCTCGGGGGCTGCCGCAAGCCGAGCTCGTCGAGCAGCCGCTTGAATTTCTCGCGGTCCTCCGCGATGTCAATCGTCTCGGCGTTGGTCCCCAGGATCGGCACGCCGGCCTTGGCCAGCCCCACGCTGAGGTTCAGCGGTGTCTGCCCGCCGAATTGCACGATGACCCCCTCCGGCTGCTCGCGGCGCACGATGTTCAGCACATCCTCAAGCGTCACCGGCTCGAAGTACAGCGCATCCGAGGTATCGTAGTCCGTCGAGACGGTCTCCGGGTTGGAGTTGACCATGATGACATGGATGCCGAGCTCCCGCAGCGCGAAGGCCGCGTGGACGCAGCAGTAGTCGAATTCGATCCCCTGCCCGATGCGGTTCGGTCCGCCACCCAGCACCATGACCTTCCGCGCCTTGGCTCGTGGCTGGGGGCTCTGGGCTGTGGGCAATTGCCCCGAGCCCCGAGCCCCGAGCCCCGAGCTAAGCTGCACGGGGGGGTGTTCGTACGTCGAATAGTAGTAGGGAGTGCGGGCTTCGAACTCGGCCGCGCAGGTGTCGACGAGGTAATAGGAGGGCTGGAGGTTCCATCGCAGGCGCCACCCTCGGATCGTCGCTTCATCGAGCTGCCACAGCTTGGCGAGCTGCCGGTCGCTGAAGCCGGACTGCTTGGCGCGGCGCAGCACCTCCGTCCCGCTCGCGTGGAGCGCGCTGCCCTCCGGCGCCTCCGCGCACGAGCGCACGGTCTCCCCGGCCGCCTTGAGCGCCTCCTCCTCCACGACCAGCGTGTAGAGCTGCCGGAGGAACCAGCGATCGATCTTGGTCAACTGGAACAGCTCATCCAGCGACATCCCGCCCGCGAGCGCTTCCTTCAAGGAGAAAATCCGCTCCGCGGTCGGCACCGCCAGCTTTTGCCGCAGGACATCGGGCGGCGTGGGGCCAGCGGCTTCCCACCCGTCCTTCCGGATCTCCAGGCCCCGCAGCGCCTTCTGCAGCGCTTCGGTGAAGGTCCGCCCGATCGCCATCGTCTCGCCCACGGACTTCATCTGGATCGTCAGCGTCGGGTCCGCCCCGGCGAACTTCTCGAACGCGAACCGGGGCGCTTTCACCACCACGTAATCGATCGTCGGCTCGAAGCTCGCCGGGGTCTGCCTGGTGATGTCATTCGCGAGTTCGTTCAGGGTGTAGCCGACCGCGAGCTTCGCCGCAATCTTGGCGATGGGAAATCCGGTCGCCTTCGACGCCAGCGCCGAGGAGCGGGACACGCGCGGGTTCATCTCGATGACGAGCAGCCGGCCCGAGTCCGGGTGGACGGCGAACTGGATGTTGGAGCCGCCCGTCTCCACCCCGATCGCCCGGATGACCTTGATCGCGGCATCGCGCATCTCCTGGTACTCGCGGTCGGTCAGGGTCTGGGCGGGCGCCACGGTGATCGAGTCGCCCGTGTGCACGCCCATCGGATCAACGTTCTCGATGGAGCAGATGATGACGACGTTGTCGGCCCGGTCCCGCATCACCTCCAGCTCGAACTCCTTCCAGCCGAGCACCGATTCCTCAACGGACACCTCACGGATCATCGAGAGCGCTAAGCCGAGCTTGACGACCCGCTCGAACTCCTCGGCATTGTACGCGACCCCGCCCCCGGTGCCGCCCAGCGTGAAGCTGGGCCGAATCACGCAGGGAAAGCCGATGGCCTCCGCGACGGCCCGGCCCTCTTCGAGGCTGCGCGCGTAGCCGGCGCGGGGAACCTCCAGCCCCACCGACTCCATCGTCTCTTTGAAGCGCTCCCGGTCCTCGGCGCGCTGGATCGCCTCCAGGTTCGCCCCGATCAGCTCGACCTTGTACCGCTCCAACACACCCCGCTCGGCGACCTGCACCGTCACGTTGAGCGCCGTTTGCCCGCCCAGCGTCGGCAGCAGCGCGTCCGGCCGCTCAGCCTCGATGACCTGCTCCACGACGTCGGCGGTGATCGGCTCGATGTACGTGCGGTCGGCCATGTCCGGATCGGTCATGATGGTCGCGGGGTTGGAGTTCACCAGGACGACAGAAAACCCCTCCTCCCGCAGCGCCTTGCAGGCCTGCGTGCCCGAATAGTCGAACTCACAGGCCTGCGAGATGACAATCGGCCCCGAACCGATGATGAGGATCTTGTGCAGGTCGGGCCGCTTCGGCATCAGCAATCCCGCTCGTTCATCTGACATCC
>CAZKXY010000032.1:0-13990 GCA_964556925.1 uncultured Planctomycetales bacterium
CCTGGATGACGCCGACCGACAGCCCCAGCGCGTGGTAGATCGGCCCCATCCAGCGCGCGTCGCGGCGCGCGAGGTAGTCGTTGACCGTCACGATATGCACGCCGCGGCCGGTGAGCGCGTTCAGGTACGCGGGCAGCGTCGCGACGAGCGTCTTGCCTTCCCCGGTCGCCATCTCCGCGATCTTGCCCTCGTGGAGCACGAGGCCGCCGAGGAGCTGCACATCGAAGTGGCGCATGTTCAGCGTGCGCCGGGCCGCCTCGCGCACCACCGCGAAGGCCTCCGGCAGGATCGCGCCCAGCGCGCGCTGCTGGATGGCCCGCCGCTCTCTGCGCAGGGCGAGGCGCTCATCGTGGTTCAGCGCATACCACTCGGGGCTGGCGGGCGTGATGAACCCCGCCCCACAGGAGCCCCGCCCCGACAGGCCGTGGGGCGGGGTGAACGCGTGGGGGGCCAGCGCCTTGGCGAGCCGCGCGCGCAGCTCCTCGGTCTTGGCCCGCAGCGCCTCGTCGGTGAGCGGCAGGATCTCCGGCTCAAGCCGGTTGATCCGCTCCACGACCGGCCAGAGCCGCTTGCACTCCCGCTCGTGGTGCGTCCCGATGATCTTCTGCAGGATCCAGTTCACCATGCGAGCATCGCGCGTTGCTTCTCTGTCTCGGACCATTCCTATTTTCCTACCTGCCTGCCGGCCGGTCGATCAACTGAAGGAAAATAGAAGTGGTCCGGCTTCTCCGAGCAGTCCGGCTGTTCCGCTAGCCCCTACCCTGCGACGCTTTCCACTTCAGATACGCTTCCATGAACGGATCGAGCGCCCCGTCGAGCACGCCTTGCGCGTTGCCGGTCTCCTGCTCGGTGCGATGGTCCTTGACCATGTTGTAGGGGTGCAGGACGTAGGAGCGGATCTGCGAGCCCCACTCGATCTTCTGCTTCGCCTGGTAGTCTTTCGCCGCCTGCTCCTCCCGCTTGCGCCGCTCGGCATCGGCCAGCCGCGCCTTCAGGACGTGCATCGCCTTACTCTTGTTCTGCAACTGCGAGCGCTCGTCCTGGCACTGGACGACAATCCCGCTCGGCAGGTGCGTGATGCGCACCGCGGAGTCGGTCGTGTTCACCGACTGGCCGCCCTTGCCGCTCGAGCGGTACACGTCGATGCGCAGGTCGGACTCCTTGATCTCCACCGGGGCGTCCTCCTCGGATTCCGGGACGACGTCCACCGAGGCGAACGAGGTGTGGCGCCGCTTGTTGGCGTCGAAGGGCGAGATCCGCACGAGGCGATGGACCCCCTCCTCGGCTTTGAGGTAGCCGTAGGCGTACGGGCCCCGGATGATGACGGTCGCGTTCTTCACGCCGGCCTCTTCGCCGGGCAACAGGTCGATGACTTCCGTCGAGTGCCCATGCTCATCCGCCCACCGGCGGTACATCCGCAGCAGCATCTGGGTCCAGTCGCAGGATTCGGTGCCGCCGGCGCCGGCGTGGACTGCCAGGATCGCGTTCTTGCCGTCCACGTCCTCCCCCAGCAGGCGCGTGATCTCCAGCTGGCCGAGCTGACGTTCGAGCGCGGCGAGGTCGCGGGCGAGCTGGTCGAGCGAGGCGAGGTCGTCGGGTTCCACCAGACCGAGAAATTCCCCCAGCTCGCGCAGCCCGTGGTCCACTTGCTCGATGGGGGTGCGCTGGGCCTTGAGGGCTTTCAGGCGCTGGACGGCCTGGTTGGCGCGGTCCTGGCGGGACCAGAAATCCCCCTGCGCCATCTCCTGCTCGATCTGGGCGATGCGGGCGCAGAGGGATTCCGGGTCAAAGATACCTCCGCAGTTCGAACCAGCGCTGCTGGAGGCTGCCGTGCCGCACGCGCAGCTCGGCGAGTCGATCGGGAAGGCCGCTCGATGCCATCAGAGGGTCTAGTCTAACACGGAACGCGCGCGCCGAAAAGGTGTCAGACACCTTTTGAAGCGGGAAAGGTGTCTGACACCTAGGGCTTGGCGGTTTGGCGGAGCTCTTTCTTGGCGAGGACGCGCAGGAAGGCGTCCACCACGGCCGGATCGTGCTGGATGCCGGCGGTCCGCGTGCACTCCGCCTTGGCCTCGTCAACGGAGAGCCGCTTGCGGTAGGGCCGGTCGGTGATCATCGAGTCGAACGTATCCGCGACGGACAGGATCCGCGCCCCCAGCGGGATCGCCTCACCCTTCAACCCGGCGGGGTAGCCGCTGCCGTCATAGCGCTCGTGGTGGTGCCGCACCAGCTCCACCACCTTGCTGAGCGACCGGACCGGCTTGACGATCGCCTCGCCGATCACGGGATGCTGCTGCATGATCCGCTGCTCGTCCGGGCTCAGGGGCGTGGGCTTCAGCAGGATCTCATCTTTGATGCCGATCTTGCCGACATCGTGGAGGATGCCGGCGTCGTTGAGGGTGCGCAGCGTCTCCTGGTCGAGCCCCATCTCCTCGGCGATCTGGGTGGCATAGAAGCCGACCCGCTTCGAGTGGCCGGCGCTGTAGGGGTCCTTGGCCTCGACTGCCAGCGCCAGCGCCATGATGGTCTCCACGTACGTCCGCTCCACATCGAGGTTCAGCCGGTAGTTCTCGATCGCCACGGCCACCTGGGAGCCGATGCTGGCCAGCAGCATCTCATCGTCTTCCACGAAGCCGCGCGTGCCCTCCCGAATCACGCTCATGACCCCCACCGGCCGGTCGCGCAGCTTAAGCGGCACGCTGAGGATGGCGTGATCCGCTTCGTGGAGGTCGCTAAACCCCATCGAGGAGGCCAGGCCCGTGCCGCGCATCGGGCGGCCCTCGCGCGCCACCCAGCCGGGTATCCCCTCCCCCAGCTTCAGCCGGAAGGCGCGGTCCCCCACCTGCCCGTTCGAGGACCAGGTCGTCTTGATGGCCAGCTCCTGCTTTTCGCCGTCCACCAGCATCAGGCTGCCCATCTGGGCCTCCAGCGCCGCCGTCGTGTTCTCGATGATCAGGTTGAGGAGGTCGTCGATCCCTTCATAGGAGTTCATCGCCGTGCCGATGCGGGAGAGCAGCCGCTTCACGAGCTGGCGGGAGGATTCCAGCTCGTCGATCTTGTGCTCCAGCTCCTGGGTGATCCGGTTGAAGGAGCGGGCCAGCTCCCCGATCTCATCGTGCTCGCTGACCTCGATCCGCTCGGTCAGGCGGCCGCTCGAGAGGGCTCTGGCTTTTTCGGTGACCATCAGCACCGATTTGATGATGCGCCGCGCGATGAAGAAGTAGCCGAGGAAGGCCGAGGCCACGATGGGATAGAGGGCGTAACTGATCTCGATCTGGACGGCCCACGCCCACACCACCAGGAGGATGGGGATGACGGACATGAACCCGAACGCCAGCACGAGCTTGCGCTCCAGCCGCTCGTCCTGGATGGAGGTCAGCCGCAGCCGCCGTTTGGGTTCTGGAAAGAGAGAGGGCGCCTGCTCCACAGCCATCACCATGTCGTCGCCTCGGCACAAGTATACCTGACCGGAGACAACGGCAACAAACGACTAACAACTGCTATGTAGAATTACGCGGCCGCGAAGGGCGGCTGCCCTCGCGGCGCAGCAGGGCCCGCTTGGCTGCCGCTCCCCGGGCAAACCCGCCCAAGGAGCCGTCGGCGCGGATGACGCGGTGGCAGGGCACATGCGAGGCGTAGGCCTGCCTGCCGCGCCGCAGCTGACATCGACAGGCGCGGCGCAGGCAGGGGTTGCGGTGGAGGGCGTTGCCGACGGCGCGCGCCCGGTTCGGGTCGCCAAGCTGGACGGCCACCCACTGGTAGGAGCGGGTCTGGCCCTTCGGGATCCGCCGCACGATAGCATACACCGCCTCTTCGAACGCGGTCGGTTGCCGAAAAAAGTGCCAGGCACTTTGCCGGTTCGAATGTGCAAAAGTGCCAGGCACTTTTTTCATGGCGCGCGCAGGTGAACCCCGCCCTTAAGGGCGGGGTGAAAGGTGCGGGTGGCCGGCCGGCCCAGGCGCTCGAGCAGCTGGCACGCGGTCGCGTGGCTGACCTGGGCGACGCAGGCCACATCCTCAGGCGCGGCCTGGGCGAGGCGGCCGAGCGACCCGAAATGCGCCAGCAGCCTCGAGGCTTTTTTCGGCCCGATGCCCCGGATGTCGTGCAGCGCCGACACCGACACGGTCTTGCCGTGCAGCAGTCGGTAATAGGTGATGGCGAACCGGTGGGCTTCGTCGCGGATGCGCTCCATCAGATGCAGCACGGGCGAGGTGGCAAGCAGCACAATAGGCTCGGGCGCCTCCGGCACGAAGAGATGCTCAAATCGTTTCGCCAACCCGATCGCCGGAAGCTGCAGCGACAGCGCGGCCAGCTCGTCGCACGCCGCGCTCAACTGACCTTTGCCCCCGTCGACCAGGATCAAATCGGGCAGCGGCAGTTTTGCGGCGAGGGTGCCGCTGTAGCGGCGGCGGATCACCTCGCGCATCATGCGGGTGTCATCGATGCCGCGCACCGTCTCAATCCGGAACCGGCGGTAGTGCGCCTTGTGGGGCGCGCCGTCGACGAACACCACCATGGAGCCCACGGCGAACTTGCCGAAGATGTTCGAGATGTCGAACGCCTCGATGCGGCGCGGCAGCCGCGGCAGCTTCAGCGCCGCCTGGAGCTGCTCCAGCGGCCCGGCCTCCGCCGACTTGGCCCTGGCCGCTACGACCGACGTCAGCGCCTGGATCTGGTCGCGGGTCCTGGCCGCCTCCTCGAAGCGCTGATGGGCCGAGGCCTGCGCCATCCGCCGCGCGAGCTCATTCAGCAGATGGTCGCGCTCGCCCTTGAGACACGCCACCAAATCCTGCACGATCCGCCGGTACTGGGCCTCGGAGATGTAGCCGGCGCACGGCGCCAGGCACTGGCCCAGGTGATACTCCAGGCACGGCGTCTTGGGGAACGCCCGGCAGGTCCGCATCGGAAAGACCCGGCGCAAAAACCGCACCGCCTCATGCATGAGGCTCGCGTCCGGATACGGGCCGAAGTACGCCGCGCCGTCGACCTGCCGCCGCCGCGCGACCATGAGCCGCGGAAACCGCTCGCTGGTCACCTTGAGCAACGGGTAGGCCTTGTCGTCGCGGAAGGCGACGTTGTAGGACGGCTGCCGATCCTTGATGAGCTGGGCTTCCAGCAGCAGCGCCTCGGCTTCCGATGAGGTCTCGCGCACTTCGATCTCCGCGATGCGGGGGATCATCCGGGCGATGCGCGGGGGCAGGTCGACGGCGCGCAGGTACGACGCCACGCGCTTGCGCAGGTTGAGCGCCTTGCCGACGTACAGGATCGCGCCCTGCGCGTCCTTGAAGAGATAGACGCCGGGCGCAGCCGGCAGCGTGGCTACTCGTTGACGAAGGCGGTTTGAATCAGGGGGAGGGTGCGCACCCATCGAAGGAGCGTGGAGACTTCCTGCACGCGAATCGCCGCGCAGGCCATGGCATAGACCAGCGCGCCGGCCGGCACCACGAGCGCCAGCGCCGCCCAGGCGGGCCACCCGCCCAGGAGCGGCCAGAGCATCCCGCAGGCCGCCATCATGACGAGCGAGGCGGCGGCCATCCGCGCCAGCGGCCCGCGCAGGGGCTCGCCCAGCGGCAGGCCCAGCCGCCGCTCCATCTGGCGGACGAGGCGCAGCGCGTTCCACGCGTTCGTCATGGCGGCGGCCAGCGCCAGCCCGTTGAGTTTGAGCGGCCACATGAGGACCACGCTCAGCAGGACGTTCAGGCCCATCGCCTCCATCGCCAGCCGAACCGGCACCCGTGTCTCTTTCAGGGCGTAGAAGGCGCCGGTGAGGATCTTGCTGGCCGCAAACGCCAACAGCCCCAGCGCGTAGCAGGCCAGCGCCTGGGCCGTCTGGGTCGTCGCCCGGGCGTCAAAGGCGCCCCGCTCGAACAGGCCGTGGACGATCGGCGTTGCCAGGACGATCAACCCGGCCGCGGACGGCAGCACCACGAATGCCACCATGCGCAGCACGGAGACCAGCGTCGCGCGAAACGCCGCCAGGTCCTGGCGGGCCGCCTGCTCGGCCAGCGACGGCAGGCTCGCCTGGGCTGAGGCGGTGCCGAACACGGCCAGCGGCAGTTGCACGAGCCGGTTGGCATAGTAGAGCGCGGCCACCGCGCCTTCCCCGACGACCACGCTGAGCGACGCCAGCGCGGTATCCACGAGGACGCTCAGTTGGTAGACGGCCGAGCCGACCGTCCGCGGCCCCAACAGCCGCAGGATCTCGCGCGAGCCCGGATGACGCCACCGCCAGCGCCAGCGCCAGCCCTGGCGCAGCGCCACCGGCACCTGCATGGCGAGCTGGATGACGCCGCCGACGATCACCGCCAGCGCCAGCGCCACGATCCCCGGCTCGGCCCGCGGCACCCCCCAGAGGCACGCGGCGATCATCGCAACGTTCAGCACCGCCGGGCCCAGCGCGGGGACCGCGAACTGCCGCAGGCTGTTCAACAGCCCCGTGAAGAACGCCCAGCCGCCCACCAGCGCGATGAAAGGAAACAGGATCCGCGTCAGCCGCACGGTCAGGGCAAATTTCTCCGGATCGGCGAGGAAACCGGGCGCCACGACACGGACGATGACCGGCGCGGCCCAGGCGCCCAGCAGGCCGACGCCGCACAGCACGATGAGCAGCTGCGAACCCAGCGCCTGGCTCAGGCGCCAGAACTCGGCCGGTTCGCGCTTCGCCCGGTACCAACTGAGGACCGGGACGAAGGCGCTGGTCACCGCGCCCTCGGCGACCAGATCGCGCATGAGGTTCGGCAGCCGGAACGCCACCACGAACGCCTGCGCCTGCGCGGTCGTGCCGAACAGGCGGGCCAGCAGCAGATCCCGCACGAACCCCAAGATGCGGCTGACGCCCGTGGCCGCCGCCAGCACACCGGTCGATCGGGCGATCCGCCTCGTCTCCCTCATTCAGAGAGGTGTCAGACACCTTTCAAAGCGGGAAAAGTGTCTGACACCTTTTCCTGGGGCTTGGGCCATGTTAGAATAGTGGCCTTTTAGGAGGACGCCATGCCGATCAAGCACGCGGCGCTCAAGCAGCTACGGAAGGATCGCCCGCGCCAGCAGCGCAACCAGGCGGCGCGCTCGGAGCTGCACACGCTGACGAAACGCTTTCTGACGCTGCTGGCCGAGCAGAAGGCGCAGGAGGCACGCACCCTGTTGCCGCTGATCGCCAAGCGGTTAGACCACGCCGCGTCCCGCCACGTGATCCACCGCAACACCGCCGCCCGCTCCAAGTCCCGCCTGATGCGCCGGCTCAATAACCTTCAGCCCGCCGCGCCGTAACGACTCTCTTCGCTCCGCCCAATCCCCCTCATTCATCTAACAGTCGTACGTGTGGACGTGGATGTCTCATCGGTAGATCTCGCGGCGGTGGCCGATATCAATAATGAGCACGAGCAGCTCCTGGTGACGAATACGGTACACGATGCGGTAACTCCCGATCCGATAGGAGTACCGGCCCTTCAGTTCGCCCTTGAGGGGCTTGCCTTGATGCGGGTCGCGCTGAAGGTCATCCAGGGCGCTGGCGACCCGTTGATAGAAGGCAGGTTCCCGCTCGGCCATGCGGCGGATGACGCGTTCGGCCTGGTTGGAAAGTTCGACCTTATAGGCGGCCAAGAGAGGCTTTGATCTCTGCCCACGAATGGGTCCGGCCCTTGCGGATATCCTCCTCGCCCTTGCGAAGGTCTGCCATCGCCTGTGGATCGGCGAGGATATCCAGGGTTTCTATGAGGGACTCGTAATCCTCAATACTCAGCATCACGATCACGGGTTTGCCGCGCTTGGTCACGATATACCGGTCCAGCTTTCCATCGATTCTGGCGACCACCCGGGGTAGCTCCGGTCGAAGCTCCTTCAGACTCATGGTGGTAATCATTCGGCTCTCACCTCCTAATATAAAGTATACACTTTAGAGTATATTTATTCAATCCCGTATTTTGGCAACCAGCAAATCGGGGACAGGAATCCGTCCGTGCGCTCGTTCGCTACGGGCTACTTAAGCAGACCTCGACAATCAACTGCTCGACGGCCAGGTCGGGGATCGCGCGGCCGCTTTTCGCGACCACGTCGAGCTGCCAGCACCGCTGCAACAGCTGCGCCAGCCGCCCCGTCGGGCGGCGGGCGGCCTCGGCCCGAACCCGCTCCACCTGCCACTCCCGCATGCCGGTCACCGAGGCGATGCGGCCGGGGCCGAACCCCGCCTCGCCCAGCCGCCTGACCATCATCCACCGGTTGAGCTGCCACGCCACCAGCCCCAGGAGCTCCAGCGGCTCCTTCCCTGCGGCGAGCTGATCATGCAGCGCGCCAAGCGCCCCCTCCACATCCCCGCGCCCCAACGCATCCGCCAGGGCAAAGGGCTTCGCGGCCGCCGCGTCCCGTCCGGGAAACCGCTCCACCGTGTCGCTGTCCAACTGCGCGAGCGGCCGGCGCGCGCCCAGCTCTCCCTCAACGAGCAGGACCAGGCACGCCGTCTGCCGGATGGCCTCGGCGTGGCGCCGCAGGCCGTCGACGCAGGCCTGATCGAGCCGGTGGGCGTCCTCGACGACGATCAGCCGCAGGCGGCTGGCGGCGGGTTGCTGGCGGCACAGGGCCAGCAGCTCGCCGGCGGTGAGGGCGGGCGCCTCCACGTGGTGGCGGTCGAGCGGATCGATCTGGAGGGTGCGCTCAAACTCCTGGAGGCGGGCCAGCTTTCGAGCCCGGTCAGGGCCCAGGAACAGGTGGACCCCGCCCTTAAGGGCGGGGTGGATGCCGGGGCGGGACATGCGTAGAGGTGCGTCTTACCAGTTTTCGACGCTGCGCTCGACGATGCGCCGGGCCAGGTCGATGAGGGCGCGATCCAGGGCCGCCGACTCGCTCTCCGTCTTGGCGCCGCGCGCGAAGTACGTCGTATCGCCGGTAAAATCGTCTTCCTCCCAGATGAGCGTCTGGTCGGTCTGGTCGTAGAACCGCAGATCCACCACGATGTTCAGGCGCCATTCCTCCACCTGTTGGGAGGCATCGTAGCGCAGCGGATCGCGCCGGAACGCCACCAGGTCTCCCTCCAGGCGGCAGTCGGCGCGCTCGGGGCCCACCGGGCGCAACAGCCCCGTGAACTGGTAGCGCTTGATCACCTGGTTGGTGAGGTCCACCTCCATCTGGTGGCGGTAGAGGGGAAACTGCGTGTCGTAGCCGGTGGAGAGCGCCGTGAGGTCGATGGTGTTGGTGAACGGCTTGACGTAGACGGTCTTCAGGTGGGTGGCCAGGCCGGGTCGGGTCGTGTAGCCGCAGCCGTTGGCCAGTAGGCAAAAAGCAGAAAGCAGAAGGCAGCAGGCGCGCAGACTTGACTGCCTTCTGCCTACTGCCTTCTGCCTTCTGGTCCTCATCACATGCGGTGCTCGATGACCTGGATGCGGACCGCGGCCTGGGGGGCCCACGTGGTGGCGGGAAACCGCTCGATGAGCGACTGGTAGTAGATGAGGGCGGCCTGGGGCTTGCGGCGGCGCTCGTAGAACTGGCCGACCTCAAACTCGTGTTGGGCCCGCCGCTCTCGAAACTCCGTAAGCCGGACGGCCGCGTCCGTCTTCAGCTCGCTCTCAGGATATTCCCGGAGGAAGGTCTCCAGCTCGCGCAGCGCCACGTCGGTCGGCGATTGGTCATAGCCGGGCTTGAAGGTCCCCTTGAGGCTTGCCTGCGCGATCTGGTAGCGCGCGTCATCGACGAGCGGCGAGTCCGGGTAGCGCTCGATGACCTGCTCGAACGCGGTGACCGCAGCCTCGTAGTCGCCCAGCGCCAGGTGGGCCAGGCCGAGCTTGTACTGCGCCAGCTGCCCGTGCTCACTGAACGGCCCGTCGTCCACGATGGCCTGGAAGATCTCGACCGCCTTGTCGCGCGCTGGAATGATGGCCGCCTGACCGAGCAGCTTCCGTTTCTTGCCGCTGAGGAAGTAGTTGCCGATCTGGTACTCGCGCTCCAGGATCTCGTCGAACCGCTTGGTGGAGGGATAGACCTGGATCGTCTTGCGGTACTCGAGGAAAGCCTTGTAGTAGTCCCCCAGCTCTTCCTGGGACCGGCCGAGGTAGTACTGCGCCTCGGCCGCCTCGCGCGAGCCCTTGTAGGCCTTCAGGAGCTTCTTGAACTCCTTGACCGCGCGGGGGTAGTCCTGCCGGTCGAAGAACGCCACCGCGTAGGCGAGCTGCTCCTCCGGGCTGTCCTTCACCGCCCCGGTCGGCCCGACCCATCCGGTCTGCGGCGACCAGATCCAGGCCGCGAATGCGGATGGCGCTTCGGCCGCGAGGCAGCCGGCGGCGACGAGCAGGCTGAGGGCACAATGACGGAGAGACATCGACGGCACCACGATACCAAATTGCCCCCGGAAAGTCAAAGACGAGTGAGCAGCGGCAACAGCGCCACGATCCAGGGGATGGCGAGCGCAGTCGTGGACAGCCACAGCGCGTTGGCCAGCGGCCGGTCGAGGCCGAACAGCAGGGGCAACACCAGCGGGGAGACGGCGACCGGGGTGGCGGCTTCGAGCAAGATCACCGTCCTCGCCAGCCCATCAATCCGCAGGAGGCTGACCAGCGCCCAGGCCACCAAGGGGGTATAGAGGAACTTGATCCCGCTCATGACGAGGCAGGGGCGCAGCCACGGCCGCGGCGAAGTCACGGTGATCTGCGAGCCGATGGCGGTAAGGTACAGCGCGGTATCCACTGGGATCAAGACGTGGTTGAGCCACTCGAAGACCAGCGGCCGAGGCACCTTCGACAGGTTGAGCGCCAACCCTGCGAGCATGCCGAGGAAGGGGTACAGCCGCAGCTCATCGTTGTAGGCGCTGCCCAGGCCGGAGGACGCGCGCGGCTGGCCGTAGCGCGAGGCGATCGAGAACCCCACGGTGTAGAAGCACGGGGTGAAAAACACGAGGTAGAGCATGCACAATCCGTACGCCACCTCGCCGTAGAGCGCGAAGGCGGTGAACGCTCCCAGATAGCCGAGGTTGGAGAAGAACGCGCAAGTCAGGAAGCTGCCGATCTGCGGCCGCGACAGGGCCCGTCGCGCGTAGAGGAACGCCGGGATCAGCGTCGAGGACGACACGAGCAGGCCGACCAGCGGCAGCAGCCACGGCTCCGGCCGGCGCAGCGGCAGCTGCCAGAACACGAAGCACAGGACCAGCGGCGACAGGCCCTTGACGATCACCCGGACGAGACGCGCGGCCTTGGGCTCCGTCAGCACGCCGAGGCGGCCCAGCCACCAGCCGAGCGCCATCGATCCCAGGAACAGCCCAAGCCCCAGCCCTACCCGAATCGCCATTGCCACTCAAAAGGTGTCAGGCACCTGGTGGGGGTGACGTCGATGGGTCCGCACCTCAAGCCGTGTGCCGTCTGTGCGCAAACGGATGGCGCCGTCCTCGCGGGTCGAGAGGAACGCGCCGGTGTCGGCCAGCGCGGCGACCGTCTCCGGCGCCGGCAGCCCGTGCGCCGTCCCGACGCTGAGGACCGCCACGCGGGGCGAGACGGCCTTGAAGAACCGCCTGCCGGCGTCGCCCAGGCGGCTTCCGTGATGCGGCACCTTCAGCACATCGGCTGCCAGCGACGGCGCGTGGGCCATCAGCCACGGAAGGCCTTCTTCCTCAATGTCGCCGGTCAACAGGAGGCGCACCGATCCGTAACCGATCATCAGGACCACCGAGTTATCGTTCGCGGCCGGCTCCGCGCCCGGCACCAGGCCGGCAGGCGGATGCAGGACGTTGATCCGCGGCCCGGAGGGCTCTGTCAGGGCCGCGCCAGCTCTGACGACCACTTCGGGAACCCGGCGCACGGCGACCACGCGGCGCAGCCGGCGCGCGGACATCGTGGCATCTCGCACCCCGTTCGTCAAGAGCCGCCTCACCCGCATCCGCCGCATCACCGGCGCCGCCCCGCCGAGATGATCCTCATCGGTGTGCGTGACGATCAGGGTGTCCACGGTGTCCGTGCCGAGCCATCGCAGGAACGGCACCACGCGAAACCGGCCGGCCTCCTCGGTGCCGGCATCCACGACCAGCGTGCGCCCGCCCGGGGTACGCACCACAATGGCATCTCCGTGGCCCACATCCAGGATATCCACGTGAAGCCAGCGGGATTGGGCCGCGCGGCCGGCGACACTGGCCCACGCCCAGACCCCGAGCGCCGCGACCCACACGACCGCCAGTCGTCCCGGGCTGATCCGAAGCCAGCCGTGCAGCCTCGACAGCCCGATGAGCCCGTAGTAGCCGGCGAGCAGCAGGGGCGAGGGTTGTCCCACGAACCACACGCCGCCCGGCAGCGCATGGCACCAGGTGACGCAGCCCATCGTCAGATCCAGCAGACCCATCAGGGCCCCGCGCCCCCACCCCATCACCGGCTCCCACACCGTCGCCACCGCCAGGAGGGCCGTCCCGAACCCTACCAGCGCGCTGACGAGCGGCGCGATGAGGAGGTTCGCCAGCAATGACACCGGCGCGACCAGATGGAAGTACCAGGCCAGCACCGGCGCCAAGCCCACCCATGCCGCGCTCGTCGCGCCGAGGCTGAGGGCGAGATACCGCCGCAGCCAGACCGGGCGAAGCCAGCTCATGCGCGCGTCAAGCCAGCGCGCCCACGGCGTCGCGAAGAGGAGCAGACTGAGGACCGCGCCGAAGGAGAGCTGGAAGCCGGCATCGAAGAGCTGCGTCGGGTTGATCCACAGGATGACGAGCGCGGCCGCCGCCAGCGTGTTGGGCCAGGAGATCACCCGGTCGAGCGCCAGCGCCCCCAGCACCACCCAGGCCATCAGCGTGGCCCTCGCCACCGGCGGCGCCAGGCCGGTCAGGACGCAGTAGCCTCCGAGGCCGAGAGCGGACAGCGCCAGCCTCAACCGCCACGGAAGGCCGAACAACCGCAGGAACCCCTCCAGCAGTAGCGCGATCAGGCCGACGTTGAACCCGCTGATCACCAGCAAGTGGATGGTGCCCGTGGTTGTGAAAGCTTCTCTCAAGTCCTCATCGATCTCGGTCCGTTCACCGAGGAGTAATGCGAGCAAGAGACCCGCATCGCGTGGCTTAAAGTGCTCCTGGATCAACCGCACCCACCGCTCGCGTAATCGAAAAACCGCAGCGAGGATGGGGTTGCCCTTCCCGCGTTGCAGCACAACAAGTCCATCGAACGGCCGCGCCCGCAGGAGCCCGTGGATCCGTTTGCGGGCGAGGGCGCCCCGCCAGTCATACTGGCCGGGGTTGCCCGGCGAAGGCACCCGCTCCCACGTTCCCTCGACGAGGACCTCATCCCCGTAGCGCAGCAGGGCGCGCGGCTGGACGAGCGTCGCGCGGACGCGGCCCTGGAGCAGCCGCCAGCCGGATGCGGTGCGCAGGTGCCGCAGGGCCAGCACACAGGTCTGGCGGTCCTCCCTCCTGCGCCCGTACTCCTCGGCCTCTACCTCAGCCTCGCCAGGCTCAAAGACCTCCACCGGATCGTCGGCCACAAGGCCGTGGAGCTGGACCGGCTGTGGTTCATCAGAGAGGATCTCCTTGAGCTGCATGTCTGGATGCATCTCCCAGATTGTCATCCGCAGCGCCCCCAGACACCCCCAGAGCAGGAGCAGAGCGATCATGCCAGACCAGGTACGCCTCCACCGCCACAGCGCCATGCCAGCACTCGCGACGCCCATCCCCGCGAGACTCCATAGAGGAAGCCGCGCGTAAGTCCCTACGAGGATCCCTGCGAGAAACGCGAGCGTGACCGGTAGGAGCGGTGCATTCATCCTGGCTGTAATCGGCGTAATCATCTGTTCCAATCGGTGTAATCACACACAAGAAAACGCAGAAGAGAGCGTCTCTCTCCTGCGTGTTGGGTTGTGGTGGGACTTGAACTATAACTTACTGCTGGACTTTTGCAAAATGGCTTCGGGTTGACGTATGATACCCGTTGAGGCCCCGGACAACTTGGCTGTGGGAGACACCCTCACCTGGAAAGAGGAGGTGTCGCCCATGCCTGGTATCGTCGCGTGGCCGACTGTCGTGGAAGACGCCCTGCGCCAGTAC
>CAZKXY010000033.1:0-13918 GCA_964556925.1 uncultured Planctomycetales bacterium
CGCCCTCGCGGATCAGGCCGAGCAGCAGGTGCTCCGTGCCGATGTAGTTGTGGCCCAGGCTGCGGGCTTCCTCCATGGCGAGCTCGATCACCTTCTTGGCCTTCGGCGTGAAGGGGATATCCCCCGAGACCATCGTGCTCGGCCCGCTCTGCACGAGCTTCTCCACTTCGAGCCGGATCTTCTCCGGCGACAGGCCGAGCTTCTGCAACACCGCCGCCGCCACCCCCTCCCCCTCGCGGATGAGGCCGAGGAGGATGTGCTCGGTGCCGATGTAGTCGTGGTTGAACCGCTTGGCCTCCTCTTTGGCCAAGAGGATCACCTTCCGTGCCCGCTCCGTAAACTTGTTGAACATGAGTGGAACTCCTCTGCTTCGAAAGGTGTCAGACACTTTTCCCGCTTTGAAAGGTGTCTGACACCTTTTTAGGTTTGGCCGCCGAGCTTCGCGCGGATGAGCTCGGCGCGTTTCGCGTCGCGTTCCTTGGCCGACAGCGCCTTGCCTTCCAGCTTCTGCAGGTGGGCGGGCTGCGCGAAGATGAACAGCTCATTGACGACGTGCCGCGTCAGCCCGTTTCCGCCGGAGGCGCCCGCCTGCCCCGTACTCGCCGAGGCGGGCAGGGATCCGCCGGTGGGGGACATGACCCCGAGGTCCACCCCCAGGCGGACCGCGGAGAGCAGATCCAGCGCCTCATTGGAGCTCATCGTTTTCGCGTGGCGCAGGATCCCGAACGCGCGCCAGATCCGGTCTTCCAGCTGGACCCGGCTGCTCGTCATCAGCGAGTCGCGCGCCGTCTGCTCCTGGTGGATAACCTCCTTGATGATCCGCTCCAGGTTCTCGATGATCTCCTCCTCCGAGCGGCCCAGGGCGACTTGGTTGGAGATCTGGAAGAAGTTGCCCGACGCCTCCGTCCCTTCCCCGTACAGGCCGCGGGCCGTCAGCCCCAGCTTGGTGATCGTGTGGAGCACCTTGTTGATCTGCTTCGTGATGACCAGCGAGGGCAGATGCGCCATCACCGACGCCCGCAGGCCGGTGCCGGTATTCGTCGGGCAGCAGGTGAGGTAGCCCCAGTCCGTCGAGTACGCGAACGGCAGCGCCTCCGACAGCTCATCATCCAGGGTGTCGATGATCGTCCAGGCATCCTGCAGGTTCAACCCCGACTGCATCACCTGGATCCGCAGGTGGTCCTCCTCGTTGATCATGATGCTGACCACCTCGCCCGGCCCGATCGCCACGCCCTTGCCCTCCGGATGGATGACGTGCTCCCGGCTGACCAGGTGCCGCTCCACGAGAAACTGGCGGTCCACCTCGTCCAGGTCCGAGAGCTCGAGGACGAGCGCCTTCCTGAGGGACGCCGTCGCGCCGAGCCCCTCCTGGACGACCTTGAAGACCTCGGCCTGCGAGGCGCGCGTCGCGCGCGTGGCGAACGGGGACTTGTCCAGGTTGCGGGCCAGCCGGATCCGGCTCGAGATGACGATATCCGACACCGGCCCGACGCCGCGCAGCCATTCGCTCGGCTGCTTGAGGAACTCGTCCAGTTCTCGCCTCATTCTTTATTCTTCCTCTGTTTCGCTTGCTGTTCCTGCTGCTCGGCCCGGCGGATCTGGTCGCGCAGCCGGGCCGCCTCCTCGAACTCTTCGCGCTCGATCGCCCGCTCCAGCTTGCGCTTCAGCTCCAGCAGCTCCGTCTTCGCCGCCTTGCCCGGCTTGATCAGCCGCGCGGGCGACTTGCCGACATGAATCGGCGAGCCGTGGATGCGCTTCAGCAGGCTGCCGAGGCTGCGCTTGAAGGTCTGGTAGCATTCGGCGCAGCCCAGCCGGCCCACCTTGCGGAAGTCGTCGTAGGTCATCCCGCAGACCGCGCAGGCCTTGACCGTGGCCTCCTCCGCCTCCTGCGTCTTGCCGAACTCCGCCAGGCCGGAGAGCAGGTCGGAGAGCCCGAAGTGGCTTTCGACCTGGGCGCCCTTTTGGTTGGCGCACACCTCGCACAGGTGCAGCTCCGTCATCTGCTCGTTGACGATCTCGGTCAGATGCACCGTCGCCTGCGCCTGTTTGCACAGCTCGCATAACATCGCATTCACCTCCACTATCTAGTCTAGCAGGTTTCCCGTCACTGGCAAAGTGGCTCAGCGGCCAAGTGCGCCGGACCCATCACTCAGCCACTTCAGTAGCGGACCCCTTCCGTCTTCGTCAGCTGCCGAAATCCCGCCTGGAGCCGCTTGGTCGCCGGCCCGGGGCGGCCGGAGCCAATCAGCCGGCCGTCGATCCGCACCACCGGCACGATCTCGGCCGCGGTGCCGGTCAGGAATACCTCCTCGGCGTTGAACAAATCGTGCCGGGTGAGGAGTTCCTCGCAGACGCTAAGCCCCTGCCGCTCACCCAGCTCCATGACCGTCCGGCGGGTGATGCCGCGCAGCACCCCGATGTACGGCGGGGGCGTCATGAGCCGCCGGCCCTTCACGAGGAAGATGTTCTCCCCGGTGCACTCCGTCACGTAGCCGGAGTGGGAGAGCATGATCGCTTCCTCATAGCCCGCGTTGATCGCCTCGATCTTCGCGAGGATGTTGTTGAGGTAGTTGAGCGACTTGATCTGCGGGTTGAGCGCTTCCGGCACGTTGCGCTGCGTCGCCACGGTGATGAGCGACAGCCCCCGCTCGTAGAGCCTTCTCGGGTAGAGCTGGATCTTGTCCGCGATCACGAACACCGTCGGCTTCGTGCACTTGCGCGGATCCAGGCCCAAGTCGCCCACGCCGCGCGTCACCACGAGCCGGATGTAGGCGTTGTGGAGCCGGTTGACGCGGAGACTCCGTTTCACGACCTCGATGAGCTGCGCCTTGCCCAGCGGAATCTTCAGCATGATCGTGTGCGCCGACTCGAACAGCCGGTCGATGTGCTCGCGCAGCTTAAAGATCAGCCCGTCGTAGGAGCGGATCCCCTCGAAGACCCCGTCGCCGTAGAGCAGCCCGTGATCGAACACCGACACCATCGCTTTCGCGTGTTCCACGAATTTGCCGTTCAGATAGACGTTCACGTAGCACCTCCTCAGAGACCGGGGTCAGACACCTGGCAACTGTCTCGCGATAGCCAGGTGTCAGACACCGGCGACGATCCGCCCATCCTTAAGGACGATGATGCGCTCGGCCAGCTCGGCCAGCTTGTGTTCATGGGTCACCAGCACCAAGCCGACGCGCTGGCGGCGGTGCAGCCCGACAAGGAGCTCGATGATCTCGGCGCCGGTCTTCGTATCGAGATTGCCGGTCGGCTCATCGCACAGCAGCCACCGCGGCTGGTTGACGAGCGCCCGCGCGATCGCCACCCGCTGCTGCTCCCCGCCGGAGAGCTGGCTGGGCCGGTGGCGCAGCCGCGCACCGAGGCCGACCTGTTCCAGGCCGGATCGCGCCCGCTCGCGCAGCGCGCGAGCGCCTCGGTGGCCATTGACCCCGCCCTTCAGGGCGGGGTTGACCAACCCGGGCAGCGCCACATTCTCCACCGCCGAGAGCTCCGGGAGCAAGTGGTAAAACTGGAAGATGATCCCGAGGGTCCGGTTGCGAAATGCGGCTCGCTTGGCATCCGGCAGGCTGGACACGGATCGCCCTTCCCACAGCACCTCGCCTCGCGTCGGCGTGTCGAGCCCGGCCAAAAGGTGCAGGAGCGTGGATTTCCCAGCCCCGGACGGCCCCATGATGGCGACGAAGGCGCCGTCATCGAGGCGCATCGAAACGCCCTTCAGGACCTCAAGAGAGACCTTGCCCATTTGGTACTGCTTATAGATGTTCCGCACCTCAAGCATAAAGTGCCAGGCACTTCGCCGGTTCGTTTCTTGCCCGAACTGTGGAAAACTCGGGTTTTCCACAGATTCGTGAAAATTCCAAGCGGGAAAGTGCCTGGCACTTTTTACTCATAGCGGAGGGCGTCGACGGGGGCTAGGCGCGCCGCGCGGACGGCCGCATACGTGCCGGCGAGCACCGCCAGGCCGAACGCCGCGGCGACGACCCGCGCCACGTCGGGCCCGTTGACCTGCGTCGGGATGTGGTCGAGGTAGTAGATCGTCGGCGGGAACAGCGACCAGCCGAACGTCCCCTCGAGCCACTTCGCGATCGCGTTCAGGTGCCGCGCGAGCGACAGCCCGCCCGCCAGCCCCAGCCCGATGCCGATCAGCCCCACCACGCAGCCCTGCGCGAGGAAGAGCCTGGCGATCGACGCCCGCGTGGCCCCGAGCGCGCGCAGGATCCCGATGTCCTTGGTCTTCTCCATGACGATCATGATGAGCATCGAGGTGATGTTCAGCGCGGCGACGACGATGATCAGGGTCAGGATGATGAACATGACCCGCTTCTCGACCGCCAGCGCGCCGAACAGCGCCGGGTTGAGCTCCATCCAGCTCCGCACGTCGTAGGCGGGGCCGAGCACGCGTGCGATGGCCTGCTTCACCTCCGGGGCGAGCTCCAGCCGGTCCAGCTTCACCCCCACGCCGCTGACCACCCCGTCCAGGCGGTAGAGCTGTTGCGCCCGCGCCAGGGTGACGGCGATGAGGTTCATGTCGTACTCGAACATGCCGGAGCGGAAGACCCCGCTGACGATGAGCTCATGCGTCTGGCCGTCCGCCGGGCTGATCAGCCGCAGCGGCTCCCCCACGCCGAGGCCGAGCGACGCGCTCAGTTCGGCGCCGATCACCGCGTCCTGATCGGCGACGGGCAGGCGGCCGGCGATCAGGTAGTCGCCCAGCCGGTTCACCCGGGCCTCCCGCTCGCCGTCGATGCCGCGCACGAGCACCCCGAACGCCTGGCGGGGCAGCCGCAGAATCGCCTGCCCGGCCACGAAGGGGCTCGTGCCGACGACATGCTCCATGGCGCTGAGCCGGCGCAGGACGCCGTCCACATCCCGCACGCCCTCCGGCGCCTCGACGATCAGGTGCGCGTTGGTCCCGACCAGCTTGTCCTTGATGTCGTGGTCAAAGCCGCTCATCACGGCCAGGACGACGAGCAGCGCCGCCACCCCGAGCGCCACCCCGCCGATGGACAAGACCGCGATGAGCGAGATGAACCGCTCGCGCCGCTTGGCGAACAAAAACCGCAGCCCTAACCACAGCTCGTAGCGCATGTTCCTGGCTAGAGGATATCCACGAGCGCAAACCAAAAAGGGTAAAACGTGGAGCCGCTCGCCGTATTTGCCGGCAGAACGACATGACCGATCATGATGACGATCTCCTGCCCGGCGCGAAAACCCAGAAAGGACTGCGATCCTTTCAACGGGTGGAGTGTTTGTGCCGACAACGTGTAGTGTGTCACCCCGGGCTCCCAGGCTATTCCGTACTGCTGGCCTTGCCCTGTCGACACCATGATCATTGTGGGGCTGCCCACTCCTAAGAAAGCGGGGATTGAAAACCGGTAGCCCGTAGCGTCCAGGATGATTTGCCCTGCCGCTGGCACCTGATATCGAAGGGGCTGCGATCCGTCGCTTCTCTCGGTCTGCAAGTGCTCATTGTCCACTCTGATCGTCGGAACGCCACCGAGCTGTTCTGACTCTTGAGCATGACCTGATCCGCTCACAAGACTCAGCACGATAGCTACAGCACCTCGCAACAGGTCACGGTTACGCTGGCCTTTCATTCGACGACGGTCTGAAGAGGGCTGCGCGTTGGACAACAGGACATCTGCCGTGGCGGTCACCGACAGCCGGATCGTTTCTTTTTTAAGAGCTTGGTGAGGTCCAGCTTATCCTGGGGTCGGCCGGCGGCGCGCTTGGCCTTGATCAGTTCCGGCAACCCGATCACCTGAATGGACGTTTTGCCGTATCGAGACTTCACTCGGCTCTTCCAGGCCTCTTCGACACCCACACCCGGCACCGCGGTCATGATGTCGACCCGCACCGGGGCCACGCCGATCTGCAGGATGATACCCGGCGTCCCAAAACTCTTCGGCGTCAGGCCTCGAAGGGGGGCGCCGTAGGCTTTCAAGGCGTCGTACACCCGCTGGCTATCATTGAGCGCCGTCGGCACCCAGACATCCAAATCCTTGGTGAAGCGAGGCTGCGCGTAAAACGCCACGGCGTGTGCGCCGACGACGAGGTACTTGATCTTATAGGCGTTCAACGTGCTGAATAGATCTTCGTAATCGGAGCTGAGCACGCGGCCTCCCCTTCATTTTCAAGAACTCACCGACCATGGCCCATGCGGCCTCAAAGCGGGCGGACGCCCCGGCTTGCTGCCAGAACCATGTGTCAAACCGCTTGGCATCCTCAAACGATTTCGCCTTATGCATCCAGGCTTTTTTCATCGCGCACTATTCCTAGCGATCGAGATGAACCGCTCGCGCCGCTTGGCGAACAGAAACCGCAGCCCTAACCAGGGCTCGTATCGCATCGCCGCTCAAGAATGACGGAACGCCAGCGGGGCCGTCAGAAGGACGTCCTGCTCAGGCATCTGGGACCCATCAGGTTGCAGGTCACCCGAGCTGCTCATGGCGTCAGCAACCCGGCGGACTCCAGCAGCCTGACCGACCATCGTTGCGCCTCTTGAGCAATGCGCGAGGGGCTCAAGCGCCCTCCCCATCCTCGTTCCCAGAGTGCCAGGTCGACTTGCAGTTCAGCAAGCAACCCCTGCTGCTCTACCGGAAGCGACGGGGCAGACCATTCGGTGAAGTACTTGCTCTCTTGGAATACCGGGCAAGCGCTCTGCTGATCGCCGCGCTGAGCAAACCAGGAAATCCGGCTGAGGTTTGACGCCAGCCCTCCCAGTTGGACTGGCGGGTTGTCCTGTTGGTAGCGTCTTCGACGGCTGGCCCAGTCCCTCATCGCCGTTTTAAGACCCTCCGAACAATCTCCTCCACCCGCTGTCGGACGGCCTGCTCTTGAATCTCCAGACTCGGGTTCAGCCGGGGGCGGATGTTGATGAGCGCCGAGCACCGGACGGCCTGTTCCGCTGGGATCCAATCTGCGCCCCAGATGTCTTCCCGTCGGCTACCGTCTTCAACCAACAGGGACTCGCAATCGGCGTGGAACTCGCCTCCGCCGGCCACCACCCCCCGTTGCACATCACCGGCGAGCTTGAGATACGTCTCATGCACTTCGAGCATTTCGCTGATCTGTTGGTCTGTGGCAGCCGCACGCAGGAGATGGATCATCCCCATCACGCTCACCCCTGCGGCTTCAGCAGCGGGAACAAAATCACGTCCTTGATGGTTGGCTGATCGAGCAGGAGCATCGCCAGCCGATCGACGCCCACGCCGAGCCCGCCGGCCGGCGGCATGCCGTACTCCAGCGCCTCGACGAACGCCTCGTCGATCTTGCGCGCCTTGCCTTTCACCCCGGCGGCCTCCAGCTGCGCCTCGAACCGCGCGCGCTGCTCGAGGGGATCGTTCAGCTCGGAGTAGGCATTGGCCACTTCGAGGCCGCCGAGGAACAGCTCAAACCGCTCCACGATCAGCGGGTTGTCCGGCTTCGCCTTGGCCAGCGGCGACAGCTCCGTCCAGTAGTCGACAACGAAGAGCGGCTTCATCTTGGTCTTCGGCTCGAAGAGCTGCTCGACCAAGCGCACCAGCTGCGAGCGGGTCAGCCCCTTCACCCTCAGCCCCTTGCGCTGCAGCACGGCCTGGATGTCCTCCAGCGAGGCGCGCGGGGACAGGCCCATGTCCGCCATCGCCTGCGCGAACGAGGCGCGCTCCCACGGCGGGGTCAGGTCGATCGGCTGGCCCTGGTAGGTCCACTGGAGCGACCCGCGCAGCGCCTTCGCCGCGTCGCAGATGAGCTCCTGCAGGAGCTCCATCATGAAGGCGTCATCCTGATACGCGGCGTAGGCTTCCAGCATCGTGAACTCCGGGTTGTGGCGGCTGGAGAGCCCCTCGTTCCGGAACGAGCGGTTCAGCTCATAGACCCGCTCGAGTCCGCCGACTAACAGCTCCTTGAGATACAGCTCAGGCGCCAGGCGCAGGTAGAGCTCCGCGTCGAGCGCCTCGTGGCGCGTCACGAATGGCTGCCCGGCCGCCCCGCCAGGGATCGGGTGCATCAGGGGCGTTTCGACTTCGAGGAACCCGTGCCGCGCCAGCGTCTCGCGCAGGCTCGAAAGCAGCCGGCTGCGCTGGAGGAACACCTGGCGCACCGGCTCGTTGGCGATGAGATCCAGGTACCGCTGGCGGTAGCGGATTTCCACGTCTTTCAGCCCGTGCCACTTCTCGGGAGGCGGCCGCAGGGCCTTGGCCAGGAGCGTCAGGCGCTCCACCTCAACCGTCACCTCGCCGGTCTTCGTCTTGAAGAGCGCGCCCGAGACCCCCACGATGTCGCCGAGATCCAGCGCCTCACAGAACGCGTACGCCTCCTCGCCGAGACGCTCCTTCCGCAGGCAGATCTGAATCTTGCCGCTGGCGTCCCGCAGATCCGCGAAGGTCAGGCCGCCGTGGCCGCGCGTGGCGGCCAGCCGGCCCGCCGTCGTCACCGCGCGGCCCTCCTGGAAGGACGCCGCCAGCGCCTGGATCGGCTCCGTCTTGGGAAACCGCTCGCCGAACGGCAGGATGCGCTGCCGGCGCAGGAGGTCGAGTTTGTGCCGGCGGGTCTGCTCTTGGTCGGGCATTTTTTCGATTATACGCGCTTGACGAGCAGCCGGCAAATGACGACGCCGAGGCACAGGAGGACGAACCAGTCGCCCCAGCGCAGATAGAGGCTGTCGGCCGTCCCCGGCGAAGGCGCGCAGGGGTGCGTGCCGGCGGTGAACAGCTCGCGGCCCTGCGCGTCGCGGACCGCGCCCCCCCAGCGGCCGCTCGCGTCAATGCAGCCGGACCAGCCGGTGTTGGCAGCGCGCGCCACCGGCACCCGCAGCTCCACCGCCCGCAAGGTCGAGGCCTGGGCGTGCTGGTAGGCGGCGGCGGTCGGTCCGAACCAGGCGTCGTTCGTGATGACGAGGAGCAGGCGCGCGCCCTCGCGGACAAACCGGCGCGCCAGCTCCGGAAAGATGTCCTCAAAACAAACCAGCACACTGAATTTCAGCTCGGGGCTCTGGGCTGGGGGCTGTGGGCCAAGCTCATGCCCTGAGCCCTGCGCCCTGAGCCCTGCGCCGAGGTGAAATACCGTGTCGTCTCGGCCTGGAACGAACTCGCCGATCGGGGGCAGCGCGTTGCGCAGCCAGGGCAGCCACTGCTCGCCAGGCACGAACTCGCCGAAGGGCACCAGGTGCAGCTTGTCGTATTGGGGCCCGAGGATGCCATCCGCCCCCACCAGCACCGCGCTGTTGGTCATCTTCCCGACGGGCCCGTCAACGCCTCTGTCGAGGCGGCTCATTGGCGCGCCCACCAGCAACGGGATGCCGACCGATGCGGCCAGCCGGCTGATGCGCTGGGTCAGCGGCTCGTCCAGCCCGAGGAAGCCTGGCACCGAGGTTTCCGGCCAGACGATCAGCGCCGGCTGGTCCCTGGCGGCCTCGCGGGTCAGGCCCTCGTACGTATCCAGGATGGCGCCCTGGTAGGCCTCGTCCCACTTCTCTTCCTGTGGGATGTTGCCCTGCACCACCGCCACCCGCGTCATCTGTGCGCCGGTCACCTGCGGGATGCGCCACGCGCCGTACGCGAGCGTCGCGAGCACCACCGCGGCCGCCAGCGCTACTCCAAAAGCCGGGACACTTCTATTTTTCGCCTCCTCGACGTGACGGCGAAAAATAGAAATGTCCCGGACGGCCTCATTGATGGCGACGTTCACGAAGACGATGAGAAACGACACGCCCCAGGCGCCGGTCACGTCGGCGATCTGGATCACCGGCAGCCACGGCGCCTGCGAGTAGGCGAGCAGGTTCCAGCCGAAGCCGGAGAGCAAGTGGCTGCGCGCGTACTCGAGCACGACCCAGAGCGCCGGCGCGAACAGCAGGCCGCCCGGCCAGCGGTGGCGCGCCCAGCCGAAGAGGCCAAAGAACAGCGCGAGATACGCGCACAGCGCGAGCCAGCCGATGACGGCCATCGGGCCGGCGACGGCGCTCAGGCGCACCAGCCACCAGATCGAGCCGAGGAAGAAGAGGAACCCGATGAGCCACGACCACCGGAACGCGCGCGCCCCACCCAACCCGCGCAGCGCCAGCAGCCACGGAACGAGGGCGACCCAAGCTAACCACCACAGGTTAAAGTTTGGGAACGACAGAATGAGCAAAACGATGCTTAGGAGCGTCGAGAGGAGCGGGGGTCTTGCCGTTCCATTTGCTAGGGGCGCCATAGGAGGCGTCCGGGAGAAATCGAGTAGATTTCTTTTCGATGCCCGATTGCCACGACCAGCACCTTGCCCTCAATGATTTGGTAGATCACTCGGTAATCCCCGACACGAAGTCTCCAGTAACCCTCCAGGCGATACCGAAGCGGCTCTCCGTAGTAGGCTGGTTCGGTCGTGAGGCGTTGCTCGATAGCTCGGAGAACCCGGTGCTGAAGGGTGCGATGGACAGCTCGACGATCCTCTGCGAGGACGAGAGGGTGGTAGACGACCTGATACGCCATTACCGGCGTCGTTTCTTCAAATGCGCCCACACCTGCTCATGTGTCAAGGCGTCCCGCAGCTTGAAACCCTTCATTCTCGCGTGGGCCTTCTCTGCCCAGTAGGCGTCTTCATAACGCTCCAGGGCCTCACGAATTAACTCACGCGCCTTCATCGACCGTGAGACGCCGTCCTTCCTCGCCAGACGCCCCACGGCGTCCATCACCATCGGCTCCAGCACCACGTTCAACCGTGGATATTTCGTCGGCATCCGCCCCGTCCTCCCGGCATGGAGTGTATCATAAGTGATGAACCCCTGTCAACGCCGCTGAGGCGGGCCCTGCTGGGAGCGCCAGACGCCGTAGCCGACGAGGCAACCCCAGATCGTCCCGTGCAGCAGGCTGAAGTACCACACGCCCCAGTTTGTCCAAAACCACAAGGCTCCCAGCGCGCCGCTGAGGCTGCCAGCCGCCAGCTGCGCGGATAACCGCGTTGAGGCGAGGCCGCGGCCGAAGTTCAGCCACGCGTAATAGAGCAGGCCCGCCAGGCCGAAATAGCAGAAGGGCCACACCGCGAGGGCGGGGAGGTTGCTCGCATAGTTCGACCAGCCCATCTGGAAGATCAGGTTCATCGGCATCCATGACAGCCAACCGGAACCCCACCCGGCCGCCACCGCCACGGCCAGCCGCAGCCAGAGCGGCTTCCGGCGCAGGAAGGCGGCTAGCCCGACGGGAACGATGGCCAACAGCGCCCCGTGCACCGCCCCGGCAGGAATCACGGTCCAGGGAAACCGCACCGGGGTGGCGCCGCCGAACAGCTCCCCTTCGAGCCGCACCGGGACGGGCAGCCCCGCATAGCACAACCAGGCGTTGATCGCCCCGGCGGCCGCGCCCAGCAACCCGATGCGCCCCAGCGCCCGTCGGGTCAGCCGCCTGAGGTTACTTGCCATGGCATCGCTTATATTTGAGACCGCTCCCGCACGGGCAGGGCTCGTTCCGGCCGACCTTGGGCCCGGCGCGCATCACAGACGCAGGCTGCGAACGCACGGTGGCTGGGGGCTGGGGGCTGGGGGCTGGGGGCAACTGCCCAGAGCCCAGAGCCCCGAGCCCAGAACCAACCTCCACCGGCCGCTGAGGAAGTATCCGCGCGGCCTCCGCTGCGTCGGGATGCAGCTCAGTCACAGGGGTTTTGGCAAACACGCTGACAGGGCGCGCCTCGGCCACCGGCTGCACGCGCAGCAACAGCTCCAGCGATTCGGCTTTGATCGAGGCGATCATGTCCTGGAACATCGCGTAGGCTTCGCGCTGGTACTCGACAAGCGGATCGCGCTGGCCGTAGGCGCGCAGGTGGATGCCCTCCCGCAGCGCGTCCATCATGTAGAGGTGGTCCTTCCACTTCGCGTCCATGACGGAGAGCAGCACCGTCCGCTCCAGCTGCGCCATCAGCTCGGGGCCGATGGCGGCGCGCTTGGCGTCATACGCCAGCCGGAAGGCCTCCACGAGCCGATCGGCCAAGGCCTCGCGATCCCCGCCCGTCGGGCGATCAGCAGGCGGCGCCTCCTCGGGCGGCATCGGCACCCCGAACTGCCGGCCGAGCGCCTCGCGCAGCCCGTTGAGGTCCCACGCATCCGGCCGTTGCGCGGCCGGGGCAAACGTCTCCAGCAGGCCGTCGACCACTTCCCCCATGATGTCCACGACGAGCCCCCCAAGGTTCACGCCTTCGAGGATGCGGTGGCGCTGCTCGTAGATGACCTCGCGCTGGCGGTTCATCGTGTTGTCGTACTCGAGGAGCTGCTTGCGGATGTCGAAGTTGTGGCCCTCCACGCGCCGCTGCGCGGTCTCGATCGCCCGCGTGACCATCGGGTGCTCGATCGGCAGCCCCTCCTCCCACTGGAACCACTTGAACTCCATGAGGCGCGCGATGCGGTCCGAGCCGAAGACCCGCATGAGGTCATCCGCCAGCGAGAGGTAGAAGCGCGACGAGCCCGGATCGCCCTGGCGGCCGCTGCGGCCGCGCAGCTGGTTGTCGATGCGGCGGGCCTCGTGCCGCTCGGTGCCGAGGACGTGCAGCCCGCCCAGGGCCACCACCTCGTCGTGCTCTTTCGCGCACTGCTGCTGGAAGCGCTCGATGATCGCGCGGCGCTCGTCCTCGGCCAGCGGCTGCGGTGGGCCGGCATCGGCGGCGGCCTGCTCCGCGCCGGCATGGGGCGGGGGCTGGCGGCGGCTCTCCTCCTGGCGGATCGCGTCGTCGGCCAGCGCCTGGGGGCTTCCGCCGAGCAGGATGTCGGTGCCGCGCCCGGCCATGTTGGTCGCGATCGTCACAGCATGCTTGCGCCCGGCCTGCGCGACGATGTGGGCCTCCTGCTCGTGGTACTTCGCGTTCAGGACGCTGTGGCGCAGCCCCTCCCGGATCGTCGCAATCGCCTGGACCAGGCGCAGGATCGTCTCCCACCGGTACACGAGGAGGGATTTGGGCAGCTGCTGCTTGACGCGGCCGAGCCACTCCAGCGCGTGCGGCTCGGTGATCGCCGCGGGGCGCGCCAGCGCCTGGTCCATCGCCTGGCGCAGCTCCGGATTGACCTGTTCCTTCTTCAGCTCATCCCGCGTCCATTGGCAGACGGTCGCCAGCCGCGCGAGCAAGGCTCCGGGCTCCTTCAGCATGCGCGAGAGCCGCTCGGACTTCTCGATGGAGATCGTGCCGATGAGGACCGGCCGCCCCATGCGGTACAGCTCGACGATCTCCTGCACCACCGCGAGGAACTTCTCCTCCTCGGTCTTGTAGACCATGTCGGGGTGGTTGGTGCGGATGAGCCGGCGGTTCGTCGGGATCGCCACGACGTCCAGGCTGTAGATCTGGCTGAACTCCTGCGCCTCGGTGGAGGCGGTGCCGGTCATGCCCGCCAGCTTCTCGTACATCCGGAAGTAGTTCTGGAACGTCACCGAGGCGAGCGTCTGGTTCTCCTGGCGGATCCGCACCCCCTCCTTCGCCTCGATCGCCTGGTGCAGCCCGTCGCTCCAGCGCCGGCCCGGCATGAGCCGCCCGGTGAACTCATCGACGATGATGATCTCGCCGTCCTTGACCATGTAGTCCACGTCGCGCCGGAACAGCTCATGGGCCCGGAGCGCCTGGTTGATGTGGTGGACCAGGCGCATGTTCACCTCGTCGTACAGGTTCGCCACGCCCAGCAGCTCCTCGGCGCGCTTGATCCCGGCTTCGTTCAGGCTGACCGCATGGTCCTTCTCGTCGACCTCGTAGTCGTCGGCCTTGCGCAGCTTGCGCACGAGCTGATCCAGCCGATGGTAGAGCTCGGTGGACTCCTCGGCCGGCCCGGAGATGATGAGCGGGGTGCGCGCCTCGTCGACGAGGATGCTGTCGACCTCGTCGACGATCGCGTAGTGGAACTCGCCCTGGGTCAGGTCCTCCTTGCGGAAGCGCATGTTGTCGCGCAGGTAGTCGAAGCCGAACTCGTTGTTCTGGCCGTACGTGA
>CAZKXY010000034.1:0-13616 GCA_964556925.1 uncultured Planctomycetales bacterium
AGCGCGGCCATGGCGCAGTTCATCAAGGCGTGCGTGCTGGGGCGCAAGAACCTCATCGTCTCCGGCGGGACCGGCTCCGGCAAGACGACGCTGCTCAACGTCATCTCCGCCTTCATCCCCGAGGGCGAGCGGATCATCACGATCGAGGACGCGGCGGAGCTGAAGCTCACCCAGACGCACTGGCTCAGCCTCGAGGCGCGCCCGCCCAACATCGAGGGCAAGGGATCGGTGACCATCCGGGATTTGTTCCGCAACGCGCTGCGCATGCGGCCCGACCGGATCGTCATCGGCGAGTGCCGCGGCGAGGAGACCCTGGACATGCTCCAGGCGATGAACACCGGCCACGACGGCTCCATCACGACGGTGCACGCCAACTCCCCGCGGGACGTCATCAGCCGGCTGGATTCGATGGTGCTGATGTCGAACATCGAGCTGCCGGTCCGGGCGATCCGCGAGATGGTCGCCTCGGCCATCGACGTCATCATCCACATCGCGCGGCTGACGGACGGCTCCCGCAAGATCACCGCCGTCACGGAGCTGACGGGTCTGGCCAATGAGACGGAGGTCGCGTTTCAGGACCTGTTCGTGTTCCGGCAGACCGGCGTCGGCGAGAACGGCCAGGTGCTGGGCGAGTACATGGCGACCGGCACCCTGCCGACCTTCTTCGAGGAGTTCCAGCTTAAAGGCATCCTGCTGGACCGGTCCGTCTTCGAGCCGCCGCGGGCATGAGCCATGGCGGCCCGCGCGGCCTTCCAAGTGGTGGTCGCCCGGACCGGCAGGCCCCTGGCGACGCGGGCGGCCAGGGCGGGCACGTGGCGGGCGCGCCTCGTCGGCTTGCTGGGACGCCGCAGCCTCTCCGACGGGGAAGCCCTGGTATTTGAGCGCTGCCGCGCGATCCACACCATCGGGATGCGCTTTCCGATCGACGCCGTCTTCGTGGATCGCGGCTGGCGCGTGGTCGCGCTGAAGCCTCATCTCGGTTCCGGGAAGCTGGCGGGACCCATCAGGAAGGCGTGGGGGGTGGTGGAGCTTTCCGCCGGCGCCGCGGCGCGAGCGGGCCTTGCCGTTGGCGATCAGCTCCAACTGACCGGTGCCAGTCACGGCGGGGCGTTGCCTTGACATGGCTTGACAAAACAGCTGTCATCGGATACACTTGCAAGTACCGTGGGGTCCTTGACAACGCAGGGGCGACGCCGTCTTACCAGACGACAAAGGCAAACCTACGGCAACGTAGGGGCGCAAAGCCTCGGATCTTGTTCCGAGACATCAGCGAGCGGTGTTCCTGATGTCTCGGAACTAGATAGCCGGGCTACCGTACAGGTAGCCCGGCTTTTTTGTCTATCCTAAAATAAAAACATAAGAAAAGGATGATGAATCGCCGAGGCAATTTCTTCATCGAGTATCTGATCCTCTCCCTGATCGTGATCCTCGCGACGATCTGGCTGTATGACAACGGCGACTTCCACGGCGTGAAGCAAACGACATCGGATGCGATCGACGGGCTGGCGGGCGAGATCACCAAATGAACCCGCAAGGTGTCAGACACCTTTCCCGCTTCAAAAGGTGTCTGACACCATTGACAGCGTCGGGGCAGTCGATGCTGGAGTACGTGGTGCTGGTGGTGGCGGTGGTCTCGGCCCTGATCGTGATGACCGATTACATCCGCCGGGCGTTCAACGCGCACGCCGAGCTGGTGGAGCAGGAGCTCAACGCGGCCACCGCGGACAACACCCCATGAGCACCCAACACGGTGTCAGACACCTTTTGAAGCGGGAAAGGTGTCTGACACCATTGACAGCGGCGGGGCAGTCGATGGTGGAGTACCTGCTGATCGCCACGGCGGTGATCGCGGCGCTCCTCTTCATTAAGCCGGGGATCCAGGACGCGGTGAACAGCCTGTTTACCAGCGCGAAGGACAAGGCGAACGAAGCGGCAGGCAGCCTCGGGAGCGTCCCGCTGCCATGAAGACGAGGGAGGGACAGGATGCCTCAACGGGAGGGGAGGTGAGGACGCAGATGGCAAGACGGTTGCGCGGACGGCGCGGGCAGTCGATCCTGGAATACCTGGTGATCATCACCGTCGTGGTGATCGCCATTTTCTCGATCAAGGAAGGCGTGCAGGGCAACATGAACGACCTGTACAACAAGGCGAAAGAGAAGACCGCGGGTGCCGAGACGGCGCTGGGCAACCTCAAGACCGAACAGAACGAGACCCCGTAAGCCGATGGCACAGCGAAGCACAGGAAGGGGGTGACATGATGATGCGGACGACATTGAGCGCGCGGCGCGGCCAGAGCATGGGGGAATACGCCATCCTGTTTGCCATCGTCCTGGGCGCTGCGATCGCGATGCAGCAGTACATCAAAGCCCGCCTGCAGGGCGCGGTGGCGCAGGGCGCGAACGACTACTTCAATTCGGTCGGCAACGGCGTGTTGACCTTCGAGCCGAACCGCGACACCAAGAGCAGTTCCACGACCAACCTCAACTTTGCGACGGCCCGGAAGGGGAACGTGAACATCGACTCCACGAGCAACACCAACGTCACGAAGGGGAGCGATTAAGCGCGTCTCTTAGCAACGGCCAAGAAGGGGGTGAGTCGGCATGCGCAAGCGAGCCAACCGCAGGGGTCAGGTCACGGTGGAAGTCGCCATTGTCTTCGGGTTTGTGGTCGCGGCCCTGGTCTTGATGGCCATCTACCTCCAGCGCGGCGTGCAGGGCGGGGTGAAGTCGAACTCGGACTCGTTCGGCACCCAGTTTTCGGCCACGCGGAACTGGAGCGTCAAGACGACGTCGAACACGAACGAGAACAAGGCCGCCACCAACACCACCCAGACGACCAACTATAACCAGTCGTTAGACTAACCCGGGGCTGGCGGGACGGCAGGCGCCCTCCAAGGGCGGGTCGGCGCGCCAACAAAAAGGGCGCGCGGGGGATGAGGTGTCGGACATGGCGGCAGCACGACGGCGCGACAACCGGCTGGACGGCGCGGGGCGCGGGCGATCAGGCCAGCAGACGACGGAGTTCGTCATCATTCTGGGCGTGGCAGCGCTGGCCGCGATCCTCGTGCAGTGGCGCGTCCAAGAGGCGGTCAACGCCGGCGCGCGGCACGTGAACGACACCATCCTCGGCGTACCGGTGGAGCGGCCCGGCTGCCTGGACATCAGCACCCCGAAAGACGGCATCTGCGATTGCGAGAGCAGCGATTCAGACGGGGACGGGATCGAGGAGTGCAATGAGTTTCAGGTGAGCGCCATCCAGAGCTCGTCGGAGCAAGGGTCGAGCGATTTTACCCGAACGACGGGCTTGACAGACGCCTTCAGCGGGCGCAGCACCGGGCGGCGGGTCGTCACCAGCCTCCGGCCGCTCGGCGGCACGACGGCGCCCGGGGGACGTCTCATCCTCGGGCGCACCTTCGGGCGAACGGTGTCCGAGCGCCTCCGGGGGCAGTGACCGAGAGGAGGGACGCATCGTGAGGCAGGGCCGCCGGAACGGTGGGGGACAATCCGCGGTGGAGACCGTGCTCCTCCTCGTCCTCGTCGCCGCGGCGTTGGCCGCCATGATGGGCTACCTGCAGCGCGGCTACCAGGGCTACCTGTACTCGACCGCCTCGGGACAGGGCGAGCAGTTCGACCCCCGCCGCCGCTTCAACCTCAGGCAGCAGCTCACCGAGCTGAAGCAGGCGGTCACCATCGACATCGAGGCCGTCTCTCCCACCGTGGAGGATCCCAGAGGAGGCGAGCTCCTCCCGAGCATTCCGGGCGGCCGGGTGGCCGCCGGCCGGCCGGTGCGCACGACCTCCAGCGCCACCACCCGATGGTCCATGACCCGCCGAGGCGCGTATGAAGCGAAGTGAGCGAGGGCAGGCGTTCCTGGAGCTGGCGATCTTCGGCACGCTCGCCCTGATCGCCCTCGCGTTCGTGCTCCGGATGGGGCTGACCGCGAACTACCAGCAGGAGATCGACCAGCAGACCTTCCGCTGGGCGCAGCGGCTGGCCAGCAACATCGACAAGGAAACCAACGGCCGGGGCCCGCACTCGGTCACCGTGATCCATATCCGCGACCGCCAGATGCCGGATCCCGGCGACGGGTTCGCCACGATGCCCCGCGTCCTCACGCAGGCCAGCTCCGTCGTCACCTGGGGCCGGTTCCTGCACCGGCTGACTGATGACCCCGAGAGCCAGCCGCTGACGATCGTGCAGGTGAACGACGCCCAACGCCACTTCACCGAGAAGGAGCTGGATCCGGACGCCGAGCTGATCGGCCAGATCAACACGACGGCGATCGCGACCGGGACCAGCAGCCAGGACCAGGCCGGCAGCCGCCTGCGCTCAACGATGAGCCACGAGACCGAGCTGTCGCTGAACACGAAGAGCCCGAGCGCGCCGGTCGGCTCCGCGCTCACCTCCGATGTCGAGCTGGATTGGTAACCCCAGAACAGGTGTCAGACACCTTTCAAAGCGGGAAAGGTGTCTGACACCTGTTCACGGAGCGTGTCGGTGGCGAGGGCAGGTGATGGTGGAGATGGCCGTCTCGCTCGTCGGGGTGGTCATGTTTGTCTTCGTGATGCTGAAATCCTGGCACTGGGTGACCACCACGATCGTCGAGCGCCAAGCGGTCTTTCAGGACACGCGCTGGGACGCGGGCCAGTGGGCCACCGCCGGCACACCGGTCGATTACGAGCGCCCCCCGCTCGAGCTGATCCCGCCGGGGCCGGGCACCAGCACCTTCACCACGGTCCCCGGAGGCGGCATCCCGCCCGTGGTGCTGCCGTGTGACGAGGCCGCCCCGCACTATGCCGAGGCGGAGCGGCTCGACCAGGAGGCTGAGGGCAAGAGCGCGGAAGCCGAACGGTTGTTTCAGCAGGCCAAGACCTTGAACGACCAGCGCGAGGCGCTGGGCCGCTGGTTGGAAGAGCTGATCGACTCGGAGCGGGGGCTGCGCGCCCAGAGCCGCCAGCTTGGCCAGCAGATCCGCAACCTGGACCGCGCCATCCAGGGGCAGGATCAGCAGCTCAACACGCTCAACGCCGCGATCTATGCTTCAGTCACGGGGCTGGCCGCGGCCAACAGCCAGCTTGCCAACCCGGTCGCCGAGCCGCCGATCGCGGAGCATGCCACCAAGGCGCAGGAGCGATCCGCGGCCGCCGCGCCGCTCACGGGCCTCTATGGCGACGAGGGGGACGCCGCCGCGGAGCTCGCGCGCCTGAGCGGGCTGATCGACCTCACCGACGGCCAGATCGCCGACATCAGAGCGCGCCAGCAGGCCGACGACGTCACCCTGGAGCAGATGCAGGCCTTCAACGCCGAGCTCGAGCGGCTGCGCCAGCAGCGCAACGACCAGCTCCTGAACCTGCAGCCATCCTTCCCCGCCCTGGAGGGCATCCGGGCGCGGATCGACGTGGTGGATGCCACCCTGCCTTCCCTCGACCGCCAGATCGCCGACCTGGACGCGCCGTTTGCGGACTTCGGCCAGGGCGTCATCGCGCAGTTCAACGTGGAGATCGACGAGCTCCAGGAGGAAATCAGCGCCATCGAGCAGCAGATCAACGCCATCGATGACCAGCTCGCTGAACTGGCCGCCGAGTTCGAGTCGCTCATGGCGCTGCTGGCCGGGCTGCCGCCGGACGACCCCCTCGTCGGCGCGATCCAGGGGCAGTTGGCCGGGCTTGCCGCCGAGGCTGCGGCGCTCCAGGGCCAGCGCGAGGGGCTCGTCTCGCAGCTCAATGCCCTCATCGCGCAGCGCGACGCGCTGGCCGCCGCGCGCGACGACGCCCAGGGCCTCCTCAAGCAGCTGGCGGCCGAGCGGCAGGCGCGCGATGAGACGCTCATCGCCCGGGAACAGCTTCGAGGAACGGACCGCTTCATCGCCGTCGGCAGCCGGCGGGTCACGCACAACGACCTCATCGACCGGGCTGAGCAGGAGCGCGACGTCGAAAACCAGATCCTGGCGCTGACCGAGCAGATCAACGCCGTGCGGGAGCAAGCGGAGGAGCGCTCCCGGCAGGCGGCGGAGTTGCAGCAGCAGGCCTTGAACGAGATCAACCAGGGGCAACTGGCCTGCGGGGAGGAGGAGTTCATCCCATGAGCGCCCGGTGGCGGCTGCGCAGGCGCCTGTGGCTGTTGCGCCGGCCGCGCGGCCAGATCGCCGTGGCCTTCGTCGTCTTCCTGGCGCTGGCGGTGGTGCTGGCCTCCGCCACCATGAACCTGGGCGAGGTCGCGCGCCTGAAGACCGCCACCGCCAACGCCGCGGACGCCGGCGCGCTGGCCGGCGCCTCCTGGGTCGCCAGCGGGCAAAACGAGATGGCCAAGGTGGCCGAGTTCATGTGGACGAACATCATGTACGCGCGGATCTTCCTGTTTGTGCCGTTCTGCGCGCGGGTGAACCTCACCGACCCGAATGATCCGAATTCGGGCCAGCTCGGGAGTGTCGCAGGAGGGACAGCGATCTTCCTCCTCGCCTCGGCCATCTCCGCCTTGAACGCGTGGTTGCTCTTCGTTGCGGAAAACATCATGGAGCAAACGTGGAAGATCGCCAAGGGGGATGCGCTCTTCAAGACCTTCGACAACCTGCTGATCGATGATGACGGCGAAAGCCCTGCCCGGGGTGAGATGCGCCGGCTCCGGGAGGCGTTCGAGGCCTCGGAGACCGTGCCCCTGTCGCCCGATCGGGTCAGGCTGGAGTGGGACCGGCCCAGTGATGACTCCGGCGCTCCCAGTTGGGTGGAGATCGAGGTGGCGTTTCCGACGCAGCGGCCCAGGATGCGCATGAGAATCGGCCGGCTCTGGGGGACGGTCTGGTCGCCGCCGATCTGGCTCCTGTTCTTCTGCTGCTGCTGGCCGGCGTTTGGGCGGAAGAAGTTCTCGAACCTGCAGCTTCTGATTCCCATCATCCTTGCGGCGAGGAAGACGACCCAGAAGACGGTAACGGGACGGCCCGGCACGTTTCTGGGAGCCGGGTGGTATGTTGTGGCCTACCCCCTGTACAAGCTGTTGGGCGAGATGGCGAAGCCGTGGTGGGGCGTCGGATTCTGTGGGAGGCCGGGGTCCCCGCAGGATAGCCTGACGTGTTTTCCCATCCCCATCCGTGGTGACATCATCGAGCCTAACAGCATTCAATTCGGCGGGCCTGGGCCGCAGATCCATGTGTCGGTCTGGCAGCACCGGGAAGAGCTCACGTCGATGCCCTTCTGGACCATGCGGTACCCGGACCAGATCGTCTCGGAGGCGCGGGCGACCTATAGCGAGGCCCGGCTCAGGCCGCCGAAACCCGACTCGCTGGGTCAGCTGGTGGTGGTGCGATGAGGGGGCAGGGTTGGGTGGTGGCGGTGAGCCTGGGCGCGGCGCTGGGCTATCCGGCGTGGTCTGGGGCGGATGAGCTGCCGGCGCCGAGGGACGCGCGCCGCCTCACCGAGCCGGTTGAGCTGATGATCGGGGCGCAGCCGATCACGGCCCACGGGTTCGCCACCGCCTTCTCCCTCGAGCAGGTCAGGGCGTTTTACGCGCGGGAGCTGGCCGCGCGCGGCTGGCAGATGGGCCCGATGCCCTGGCTGGCCGACGTCGAGGAGCGCCGCGCCGAGTTTGAGCGCAACGCGCAGCGTTACGCGAAGGAGCTCGCGGAGGACCCGAAGCTGGCGGAGCAAGCCAGCCGCGTCCGCCAGGGGTTTGCGCAGTTCGGCGACGCGGCCCAGCTGTTCCTCTACGCCGCCCGCGGCGGGGAGCATGTCATCCTCAACCTGCAGCCGGAGGAGGGGCAGACGCTGGTCTTTGTGGGCCGCTGGGCCGAGGGCCCCTTGCAGCAGGCGGAAGACGCCTTGGGCGCCGTCGAGCGGCCGGGATCGCTTGACGCGCCGGGTGCAAGCTGCTGCGTCGGCGGGGCGGTGCCTCACGACCTCCAGGCGCTGCCCAGCTCGATCCCGCGCTACCCCAACGCCCAACGCCTGGCCGCCAGCGCGCCGGGCCAGGCAGAGGCCGGGTCGCCGGTCGCGTTTGAGATGTCCGTGACGCGCGATCGCGCCGAGCAGGTCGCGGAGTATTTCCGCCGCCAGATGGCCTATAACGGGTGGAGCCCGGAGCCAGCCCCCCCACGCGACGCAACCCTTGCCTCCCTGCTGCCGGGCGACGCCGGCCAGGCCGGGATTGAGGCGGTCGAGCTGTTGGCGTTCCGGGGCCCGCAGGGCCGGTGCGCGATCTCCATCGTCCAGGGAGCGCCTGAGCCGGTCCCGGATCTGTCGCTCGTGCCCCCGGAGCATCGGCAGCAGGTGGAGGAGGAGGCGGCCTCCCCGGCTGACGCGCCCCGGACGCTGTTCACCGTGATGTTTTTTGAGACGACGCCGTTCCAGAAGGCGTTGCAGGAGTTCGGCCATGAGGCGTCGGCGCGGCCATAAGCCGGGGGAAGCCACGTTGGAGACGGCGGTGCTGCTGGTGATCGTCGCGGCGTCGCTGGCGGTGTTCTTCTCCTTCATTCGGGCGGCGGTGTCGGGGCGGGTCAAGCTGGGCGCGGACGCCTTCGGCCACGGGCTGCTGTACGGGGGCAGGACCTCGACGGGACCTGGTGATGGCTGCATCCCGGATTGCAGAGTCACTTGTGGCCTCCTCAATCCGAAGCCCCCACAGGTCGGCCTATGGACGTTGTGCTCAGCAGGGCAAAGCTGTCCAGGTGACAGAGACTTTCTTCCGGATGGCTGTGGGGGCACCTGTTGTTGTTGTTGTACCAAGGCAGGGAGCTGCCTCTAACTTCAGATGTCACTGTTCATGGCATATGGGCTCTGTTTGGGCGCGGTGGCGCTGGCGGCGAACACCGCCTATCGGTTGTTCAGCCAGCAGGTGTCCGACTACCTGCGCCAGCGATCGACCGAGGCGGCCGAGCAGCTTGGCGAGCTGTTCCTCAACCTGCCGCAGCGGACGCTGTGGACGGCCTACGCGCTTGCGCCCCTGGCGGCCGGCGGGCTGGCGTGGCTGCTGACCGAGCGGTGGGTTCTGGGCCTGACCGGCGCGGCACTGGGGATCGTCGTGCCCAGGGTCGTCATCGCCCAGGTCAAGCGCGCGCGGGAGCAGACGTTCCACGCGCAGCTCGTGGACGCCCTGCTGATCATGTCGAGCAGCCTGAAGGCGGGCCTGAGCATGATGCAGGCGTTTACCGTGATCGCCGAGGAGATGCCGCCGCCGATTGCGCAGGAGTTCGGGCTGATCCTGAAGCAGACCCGGATGGGGGTGGGGCTGGAGGAGGCGATTGGGACCCTCAAGCGCCGGATGCCCTCGGACGATCTGATGCTGTTCGCGACGGCGGTGCTGGTTTCGCGGGAGACGGGAGGCGACGTCACCCACCTGTTCGCCCGCCTGGTCGAGACGCTGCGGGAGCGCAAGAAGCTGCGGGAGCGGATCAAGACGCTGACGTTCATGGCGCGGCTGCAGGGCGCCGTCATGGGGGCGCTGCCGATCCTCTTCGGCGTGAGCGTCTCGCAGATGAACCGCGAGTATTTCTCGTTTTTCCTGACCGACCCGACGGGGCGGCTGCTGCTGGTCGTCGTGGTGGTCCTCCAGATCGTCGGCGGCCTGCTGTTCCTCCGCTTCGCGAGATCTCCGCTGTGAGACTGAGATGGCGATGGTGAGCCTAGTCTGCTTGTTCGTCGCGGTGGAGTGCCTGGTGTGGGCGTTGCTGCCGGATGCGTCGAAGCGGCTGATCCGGCGGCGCGTGTTCACCGAGGTCGCGGCGGAGCGGCGCGTGTCGCTCCTCGATCAGCTCACGAGCGCCCTGGCGCCGGTGAACCGCTGGCTGCCGACGGGCTGGTACGCCGCCTATTTCCGGAAGCAGCTCGAAGCCGGCGGCCTGCGGATCGGCCCCGCGCACTTCCTCGTGCTGCAGGAGCTGGGGGCGGTGGCCGGCGTGCTGGTCTATGTCGTGACCCTCGGCGGCGGGCATCTGAACGCGGGGTGGCTGGCGCTGTTTGTGCTGATCGGCGCGTGCGTGCCGTATGTGTGGCTGACCAACCACATCGCCGATCGCCGGCTGACGATCTCGCGGGATCTGCCGGAGGTGGTGGACCTCATTGGGCTCTGCGTGGATGCCGGGATCGATTTCATGAACTCGCTGGGGCGGATCGTGAAGGAGTTCCGCCCGTGCCCCGCGACCGACGAGCTGGGCATCGTTCTCCAGGAAGTCCGCATCGGCAAGCGCCGCCGGGACGCCCTGCGGGCGTTCGCGGCGCGGGTGCAGACCGCGGAGGCGAACTCCTTCTCGCGGACGCTGGTCCAGGCGGACCGGATGGGCACCGGCATCGCCGAGGCGCTGCAGGTGCTCTCGGAGGACATGCGGCTGGCGCGGTATCACTGGGCGGAGCGCTTCGCCCAGCAGGCGCCGCTCAAGATGCTGATGCCGTTGTTGTTCAGCCTGGCCGCGGCGCTGATCATCGTGGCCGGGCCGATCCTGGGGCAGTTCCTGAAAGGCGGATTCGCGGCGCCGAAGTTCGACGTCACGCAAGCGCAGGAGTAAATGCTGACCCCGACGCTGACGACGACCCTTAAGGGTGCAAGACCCGGCCGGGTATGCCAGCCTGCCCCTGCTGCAGCGGGGGCAGGCCAGAGGTTCTTGGCAGCCCGGTCTTTTTATGGCGCGTTTCGACAGACATTTCCAATGGAATCATCAGCGGTGACAAATGGTGTCAGACACCTTTCCCGCTTTGAAAGGTGTCTGACACCTCTGGAGAGATGAGAATTGACCGGTGGCTTCACCTGAAACGGACGAAGGCCTTCTGCATCGGCCTGGCGACGCTGTTTGCCGCGGAGCAGGCGGTGTGGGGCGCGGACCTCAACGCGCTGCAGGCGCTGCGGCTCTCCGGCGAGCAGCAGCGGCAGCTGGAGACGGTGCAGCGCGCCGCGATCGTCACGATCTACGACGAGCTCTACGGCCGGACGCCGACGGCGGATGAGCTGCAGCAGGCGCTGGAGTGGCTGCGCCGCTCGCCGCAGATGGCGCACCTCGTCGAGCGGCTGGCCCAGTCGCCGGAGTCGCGCTGGCGGCTGCGCCAACTGAACCCGGAGCGCATCGCCCGCCGCAAGGCCGAGGCCGCCCGCATCAGCGCGGCGGTGAGCCGCTTGGTGGGGGAAACCCTGCGCGGACTCCGACGCGGCTCTGGGCTGAGGGCTCAGGGCTCTGGGCAGCCGGAGGAGCGTTCGGGGCTCAGGGCTCAGGGCTCAGCAGCTGAGGAGGATCTTCAGAAAGGAGATCTCGATGCAATTTCACTTCGAAAAACTCACCGTGTGGCAGGAGGCGATGGACTTAGTGAAACAGGTGTACGCGGTGACGACGTCCTTCCCCAAGGAGGAACGGTTTGGGTTGATCGATCAACTCCGCAGAGCGGCGGTCTCGATTCCGGCGAATATCGCCGAAGGCAAGGGTCGCTATCACCCGAAAGAATTCATCCAATTCCTGTATATGGCGAGGGGATCGCTCTACGAGACGATCACGTTGATCAAGACCGCCTCGAACCTCCAACAATCGCTCACGCTCCAGGATCAGGAGGCGCTCCTCAACCGTTGCCGATCGATCGCCAGCCAGTTAAGCGGTCTGATCAACTCGAAGTAGTTGCCCGGAGCCCCGAGCCCCGAGCCCCGAGCCAAGAGTCCATCCGAATTGGGCCAAACCTCACGGTTCAGCCTCGCGCAGACGTCCTGGCACGACTGAACGAGGCCACGATTCGCGAGATCGAGTCCTGGCTGGCGCAGCCGGAGACGCTGTGCTCCAACTGCGCGCCGAACGCCCTGGCGCCGCTGTTGGGCATGGTGGGCATCGAGGTCTCGCGGGAGACGCTGACCAGCCAAGGCTTCCTGCTCGACTACCTCTCAGGCGGTTTCCACCAAGCGGGCACGACCGGGCGAGGGCCAGAGGGTCTTGCGATCGCGCAGGAACCCGCAGGGCCCCCTGATGCAGGGACCCCCACGTCCTCTGGCTCTCGCCCTGCCGCCTCTCTGCAGCCTGCAACGCCGAGCCCCCAGCCCCCAGCCCCGAGCCCCGAGCCCCGAGCCCCGAGCCCCGAGCCTCTCTCAGGGCCGCTCTTCATCACGATGGAGGCGGTGCAGCGGGTGGCCGGCGCCCACGGGCTGACCGTGAACGCGGTCGAGCTGAGCCGGGACGAGTTCCTGCTGCTGCGCCACCCGATGATCGCCGCGCTCGACCTGACGCAGGACGGCGCCGCCGACCACTACGTCGTCGTGCAGGACGCCACCGAGGCCCGCGTGGTCTACCTCGAATCGGACGGCACGCGCGAGACGCTGCCGACGCACGAGTTCCTGCGCCTGTTCACCGGCTTCGCGCTGGTCGCCGCGGCGGACGCCTACGGCCGGCTGCTCTCCGAGGCGCAGCGCCGCCTGATCCGCGGCGGCGAGCACCGCCAGGAACGGACGCAGACCTGGTCGCCGCGCCCTGGCGAGTGGAGGCCATCGGGCGGGTCGCGCTGGTACTCCCCCCTCCTCTCGTACGCGGCCACCGCGCTGCCCACGCCGTTCGGCGCGTCCGGATGGAAAGGCATGCTGATCGGGACGTCGCTGAGCCTCGGGGTGTCGTACGGCGTGTCCTATGGGCTCAAGAAGCTGCATGTCAGCCCGCAGGTCGCCGGCATCCTGGGGGGCATGGCCGGAACATTTGCCTATGGCCGGTACAGCAGCGGCAGCTGGGGTTCCGCCGCCCATGCCGCCTTCTTACACGGAAGCACGCGGTTCGCCGCCTACGGCTTTGAGAAGGCCGGTGTGCCGCGCGAACTGGCGCAGGTGGGCGGTCTCTACGCCGGCGGCCTGGGGTACAAGACGCTGGCGGGCGCGATCGAAGGGAAGGGGTGGGACGGATTCAGGGCGGGCTGGAAGGAGTCAGGGTCCTGGCAGCAAGTGGGCACGCGCCTGGGCGCAGCCGGGCTGGAAGCGCTGGGCACGAGAGTGCTCAGGCTGGATCCGACCACCGCCCAAACCATCAGCCAGCATACGGTGCAGGCGGTGCACCAGGGGATGTTCGGCGCGAACGGCCAGTTCAAAGGGGTCGGCGGCGTGTTCGCCGGGCTGGGAACCGCGGCCGTGGTCGGCGGCGTCAACCTCGGCCTTCAGAAGCTCGGCGAGAAGCTGCCGCTCGACCCCATGACCAATGCGACGCTGACCTTCTGGGGCACCGCGGTGACCTCGGCGACGATGCAGGGGCTGGTTAACGCGCCGCGGCATGACTGGCAGGGCCATCCGGTGTCGTTTGGCGACGCCTTCGGCCAGACCCTTCGGAACGCCAGGATGGAGTTCGGCCAGAGCTTCATCCGGACGACGACGTTCGGGTTGTATCAGTTCGACCCGCAGGCCAACGCGATCGTCCGGACCGACCTCGGCAACCTCAGCGTCCTCGGCAGCCATGCCTTTGCCAGCCAGGCCTTCATCGACCGCGCGCTGTTTCCGGAGATCGCCTTCAAGGACCACCCGGCGCTCAAGGGCCTGACGCCGGAGCAGCGCGCCGAGCGGCTCCAGGCGCTTGGCGGGTTCACCAACGCCGTGAGCAGCCTGTTCGCCTCGGCCTACTACCAGGCCGCCAGCAGCGTCGCGCTCGGCGCCACCACCAGCATCGCCCGCGGCGACGTCTTCGCCCCCGGCGGC
>CAZKXY010000035.1:0-13517 GCA_964556925.1 uncultured Planctomycetales bacterium
CGTGCAGGATCGAGCCGTCCTGGATGTTCGTCGCCTCGCCGATCTCGATCCGGTTGACGTCCCCGCGCAGCACGCAGCCGAACCAGATGCTGGAGGATGCGGCAAGGCGCACCCGCCCGATGACGTCCGCGCCAGGGGCGACGAAGGCGGTGGGGTGGATCCTCGGGTAGATCCCGCGGTACGGCACAATCATTCCGTCAAGCCCTCCTCGGTTCCCACATAGTGGCGGATGATCGCGCGCCGGCGCGCGTCCAGCACGTCGACGAGATACGCGGCGTCCGATGGTTGGCTGTACCGACCCGCCGACACCGCCGCCTCGAGCTGCGCCCGCGACAGCCGCGCCATCCGGCGGGCGATCCACCGGGCGTCATCCTGGTTCATCTCCTGAAACGCCAGGTTCGGCGCGTAGGGCTTCCACCGGTCCGGGTTGACCTCCGGCGGGAACAGTCCCACGCTCGGGCTGACCGGCTTGGGCGCCGGCGGCACGTCGCACGGCGGCTGGTGCAGACCCAGCGTCAGCAGCTTCAGCGACGCCTCGCGCACATCCACGAGGTTCAGCCAGCCGGCGCACGGATGCTTCGGCCCGCCGAGCCCGGCGTCCGCTCCCAGCGACGTGCCGAAATCGATCAGGTAGCCGACCGTCTCGGCGCCGGTCCACACGAGGAGCGTGTTGTGGTCCTTCGCGTCGATGTTGTTCAGCCAGGCGTACGCCACCTGGAGCGCCCGGATGTCCGCGCAGTCGCGGAACCGCTTGAACCGCGCCGGCCCGAGGATCTCGCCGTCGAGGATCTGGCTGGCGACGACCCGCACCGTCCCGTCGCGGAGCCGTTCGCGCAGCAGCGCGTCCAACTCCGCCTGCCCAAACGGCCCCACCTCGCCATCCGCGCGTCGGATCGTCAGGCCCGGTGCGAGCCTCAGCTCCTCAGGCTTCACCCACGCGATTTCATAGCTGGGCACGTGGTAGCCCAGCGCGTAGAGGAGCTTGCTCGTCACCACCTCGGCCCCGCTGAGCAGCTCCGGCGCCTGCACCGGATCCAGCTTGAAGAGATACCGGCGGCCGTCGGCGGCCGTCACGAAAAAGCCGGCGGTCTTCCCCTCGGCTTTCGCCTTGGTGATCACGAAGGGGGGGCGGCTGGCGTCCTCCGGGCGCGTCGGGCCGCGGGCGACGTCCTCAGGGGCGAGGCTGGCGGGGTCGCGGTTGGTGAAGAACGCGCTGTCCGCCACCTCGCCGTCGGTGAGGTTGTGCGCGCGCACCGGCACCCCGAACAGCTTCCGCGCCGGGCGGACGAGCTGGAGGGGGGACTCGATCGGCTCCACGACCGTGACGTCAAACAGGTGCCACCAGATCGGCTGCTTGCTGACGACCGGCTTGGTGGTGATGCAGCAGGGGCGGCCGCCCCACCGCTTCGGCCACGTCGCGCATCCGCCCAGGCACACACACAGCACGACCGCCGCAAGCAAATTGGGACCAGGTCCATTTTTCCTTAGCGGGGCTGAGAGAAAAACGGACCTGGTACCATTTTTCGTGCCTGAGAGTTTTCCACAGGATCGGCCCAATTCGAACCGGCAAAGTGCCTGGCACTTTTTCACGGGGTCGTCGTGAAGTGGAGGGCGACCTTGGCCGCCGTGGAGACCACAGGGATCTGGTGCCGGGCGGCGCGCTCCAGCTCGGCCCGCAGGTTCGTCAGCCGCAGCCTTCCCACCGCGCACAGCGTCGTGACGCTCAGCCAGCTGTCGTGGTCCCAGATCGCGCCCTGCAGCAGCTGATAGGCGGCGGCCGGCTCGCGCAGCGCTTCAGCGGATTCCTCCAGCATGGCCAGGAACCGGTCCTCGTCGAGCACCGGCGCCAGGATCGCGCGCATGCCGGAATCCACCAGGTTATCCAGCAGCTCCACGGCGTCCGCTCGGATGTACCGGTCGGGCGCGCGGAGCTGCTCATAGACCAGGTGGATGTCCTCCGGCCGGTAGAGCAGCATGAGCAACCGGAAGACCTGCTCGATGGATTCCTCCAGCAGGACCCGCAGCAGGGCGAGCACGGGATCATTCGGATCGACCGGGCTGCGATGGTGCTGCCGGTAGATCGTGCCCACGCGCAGGATGCGCTGGTGGGTGGCCACCTCGTACGCGATCTGCCGACGGATCGGCGTCACCGGAAACTCCAGGCGGGTCTTCTGCAGGCGCAGCCGGAGCAGGCCCCGCACCGCCTCGTGGCGCAGCGTGGCGTCGCCTTCGACCAGGACCATGCCGAACAGGTAATCGACCGCGGCCTGCTCCGGGGAACGGGCCAGCCAGCGCACCGCCTGCCGGCGCCTGGCCATCGGCAGCGTGTGGTCGCCGATCACCGCGGTCAGCCGATGGAGGGACGTCTGCGGCTCAGGCGGCCCGGCCGGGTGCGCCTCGTACGCCTCCAGCTCCTCGAGCAGCTGCTTGGCGTGCGCAGAGGCCGGGTCCTTCGACGCCAGCAGGCGCGCCATCAGCGCCAGCTTCTGCGGCGCCAGCCGAGCGCTCAGCAGCGAGCCAAAGGCTTCGGATGCGGTCGGCTCGCCGCTGTCGGGCTCCCCGACGGGCGCTGGCGCCTTCGGCGCATCCGGCGCGCGTGCGGCCGCTGCCGGCGAGGCCGGCTGGCGCCGCGCCGCCGCGCGCGCCTGGAGGATCGTGCGGATGGCCGTCACGTAATCCCGCCGCAGCCACACCGCCACGACCAGCCACGCGACCACCAGCGGCACCGTCAGGTAGGTCAGCAGCCGCGGCGAAAGCCCCAGCGCGCTCAGCGTCACGATCCCGATGATCGCCGCGATCCCCTTCCCGAAGCGGAACACCACCATGTCGATGAACGGCTTGACCTTGTACCGGATGGACCGGTCGATCGGCAGGTACAGGAGCTCCTTCGTCGTCTGCTGCAGCGAGTAGTTCATCGAGCCGTCGAAGAGCTCGGTGGCCGCCGCCAGCCAGAAGACCGGGACCAGCAGCATGCCGGTCGTGCCGACGAGCAGCCCGATCGGCAGCGCCGTCAGCGCCACGAAGAGCCCGAGGCGCCGCAGCACCCAGCTCGTGAAGAAGAACTGGATGACGAACGACAGGACGTTCATGGCGCCGAAAAAGATCCCGGTGAAGGTCGTCTTGGCATCCTGGTCCGGGAACGTCTGCTCGATGAACGGGTTGAGCTGGTAGTAGATCAGCGTCGCGATCAGCTTGTTGAGGCCCACCATCGCGATGAGGAGCATGAGGTAGCGGGACTCGATGATCAGGCGCGCGAACTGCCCGACGTCGGAGAGGAAGGTCTCGCTGCGCGACCGCAGCGGTGCCGCGCTCTCCCCGCCGCGCTCCGGCGCATAGGCCCAGAGCTGCCGGACCACCAGCCAGCAGAGGATCAGCACCCCGGCCGACAACAGGAGCAGCCGCTCCGTCCCGATCACCTGGGCGCCGACCGCCGCGATGGAGGAGCCGACGATCCCGCCGAGGATCCCACCCGAGCCGACGAAGCCGAAGAGCCGCTTCGCCTCGCGGGGGCGGTAGAGATCGTTGGCGACCAGCCAGAAGAGCGTGACGACCAGCACCGAGAACATCGCCACCCACACGTAGAAGGCGCCGGCCACCCACGCGGCCGGCCAGTCGAGCATCCGCCAGAACAGCAGCAACAGGCCGATGATGAGCCAGAACGAGCCGCTCACCAGGCGGGGTTTGGAGACCCGGTCGACCATGCGGGCGAAGAGCGTCACCACCGGCCCCATCAGCCCCGCGCAGATGAGATCGATGTAGGGCACCATCCGGGAGCCGAGCTCGCCCAGGACGAGCGAGCGGCTCACCGGCTTGATGAGGTAGTAGGCGGTGATGACGAGGAAGAAATAGAGGAAGGTGAGCAGCACCTTCCGCCCTTCCCCGGGCCGCACCCGCGCGAATCGTTTGGAGAGGTAGCCGATCGTCCGATGCATCGTCGTGGCTCGTGACCAGTGGCGAGTAGTATCTCACTGACCACTGGCCACTAGAGGTAGCGTACCATAATCCAGGAACACAGGCGGCCGGTCTGCGGCCCTTCCCGCCGCAGGGAGAACCACACGTCGGGCTCGCAGCCGGTGCACCGCTGGGTATCCAGCAGCCGCTCGGCTCGGACGCCGCAGGCGGACAGCTGCGCCGCGGCCGCGCCGATGAGGTCGCAGGTGCGGCGTCCCTCGACTCCGCTCGGGAGGCCTCCCTGAGCGGAGTCGAATGGGCGGCGGCCGTGCTGCGTCTGGACAAATGGCTCGAATCGCGCGGGAAACTCCGGCCCCACCTCGTAACAGCAGGCGCGGATGGCCGGCCCGATCGCCACGTGCAGCTCCTCAGGGCGGCTGCGGAAGACCTGCTGGAACACGGTGATCATCCGGCCCGGCAGCGATGCCGCGAGCCCCCGCCAGCCGGCATGCGCGATGCCAACGATGCCGCGCCGCGGGTCGGCGAAGAAGATCGGCAGGCAATCCGCGGTGCGGACAGCGAGTGTCACCCCGGGCACATCCGTCACCAAGGCATCGCAGCCGGCGACCGGACCGCCTGCCGGCGGACGGCGGATCACGGCCACACTGGCCCCATGAACTTGCTCGGCCTCCACGACACAGAGCCAGCGGGCCGACGCGGTCGCCTGCCGGTCGGTCACGCCGGCGGCGATCCGGCTGGACGCCCAGCCCGCCAGCCGCCAGCCGCCCTCCGGCGCCCGAAAAGGTGTCAGACACCTTTCAAAGCGGGAAAGGTGTCTGACACCTTTTTCTCTAGCCACCGTCGCGAGCTTCGGACTCACTGTTTTCATCCTCTTCGGCCTGTTCCATTCCCCGATCGGCCGGCTCGCTCACCATCAGCCCCAACACCTGGGGGTTGATCGGCTCCTTCCGGCGCATCACCTCCAGGTGCAGGTGCGGCGTGATCCATGCGTGGCGGGCGTTGCCGGTCTTGCCGACGGCGCCGATCACCTGCCCCTGCCGGACCCGCTGGCCCTCGACCACGTCCGCGGTCTTCAGGTGCGCGTAGAGGCTGCGCAGATGCCGTCGGTGCCCCACCACGATGAACCGGCCCAGGCCGCGATGGGTGCCCACCTCGAGGACCCGCCCGCTGCGGATGGCCTGCACGGGGCTGCCCAGATCCGCCACGAGGTCGATCCCCCGGTGGCGACGGTTGCCGCTGCGGGGTGACAAGAAGCGGCCGTCGCCCTTCGCGTCCTGCCGGATGACGAGCGGGCGCTCGCCAAGCGGCGAGGCCACCGCGCGCCAGTTGACGTACGGCAGCTCCCAGGCGGCGCCGAGCAGCGCCGCGCCCGCCAGCCATCGGCCCATGCGCCAGCGGCTGCGATGCGCGCGAGCCATCGTCAGGCTGGGCTGCGGCGCGCCGCGGCGGTCGAGGCGCGCGAGGCGGCGACCAGCGACTCGCCGTAGAGCTGGGCGGCGGTTTCAGTGATCGCTTCGGGGAGCGTCGGGTGCGCCGTGATCGTGCGGGCGAGCTGCTTGGCGGTCAGCCCGTGCCGTCGGGCGAGGACAGCATAATGGATGAGGCTGGAGGCGTGGGCGCCGACGATCGTCGCGCCGAGGACCTGGTCGGTGGCCGGGTCCACCAGGAGCTTGACGAAGCCGTCGGTGTCCTCGTCGCAATGGCTTTTGCCCAACGCGCCGAATGACAACCGGCTCACCCGCGCGCCCGCCACCGCCGACTCCAGCGGGCCGATGTGGGCCAGCTCCGGCTCGGTGAAGGCGCACCGCGGCACGTCGGACGGATCGACCGACTGCGGCGCATCGCCCAGCAGGGTGCGCGCGGCCGCCGCGCCTTCGGCGCTGGCCCAGTGCGCCAGCCCGTGGCCCGGCAGGCAGTCGCCGATCGCCGCGATGTGCGGCTGGCTGGTCCGCAGGCTCGCATCGACGTCGAGCCCGCGGCCCGCCGCGATGCCGGCGGCGTCCAGGCGCAGCGCGTCGAGGGTGGGGGCCAGGCCGATGGCGATGAGCGCGTAGGCGGCGGTGCGCGTGGTGCCGTCGGCGAGCGTGGCGCGGACGCCCTCCGCGTCCGACACCAACTGCTGGACCGTGGTGCCGGTGAAGACCGTGGCCCCCTCGGCTGTCAGGCGCTGCGTCAGCCAGCGGACCGCGTCGGGATCCTCAGCCGGCAGCAGGCGCGGCTGCTGCTCGATGAGGGTGACGGATGTGCCGAAGGCGGCCAACAGCGAGGCGAACTCGCAGCCGATGACGCCTCCGCCGATGACGAGCAGTGAGGGGGGTAAGTGCGTCAGGGCCAACAGCCCGCGGTAGGAGAGCAGCCGCCGCTCATCGACGCGCCATGGGCCGGCCAGCGGCCTGGCGCCAGCGGCGATGATCACGCGATCCGCCGTCACCGCCGCGGTGGCGCCGTCGCGGGTGATGGCGAGCTGATGCGGACCCTCGAAGGCCGCCTGCCCGGCCACAAGCTCGATGCGCTCCCGCCGGAGCAGATCCATCAAGCCCTGGCGCAGGCGCGTGACGATGGCGGCATTGCGGGCGAGGATGGCGGGGTAGTCGAGCGACACCGAGCCGACCGTGATCCCCAGGCGGCCGGCCTGGCGGATGCGGCGCGCCAGGTGCGCGACCGACACCAGCGCCTTCGTGGGGATGCAGCCGACGTTCAGGCAGACCCCGCCCCACTGCTCGCGCTCGATGAGGCAGACGCGCGCGCCGCGGCGGGCGGCGGTCAGCGCCGCGGCGTAGCCCCCGGGCCCGCTGCCGATCACCGCGAGATCCCAGCGCTCCGTACGCAGCGTCATCTACTAGCTGCGCGGGCGGCGAGTAGCCTTCGGCGCGCCGTCCTCCCTCGCCCCGCCGGCCAGGGGGGGAGGCCCCTCCGAAATTCCCTCGGGCTTCGCCCTCGGTCAGTTTCGGCTTCCCCTTCCTGGCTCCCCGCTCCCAGCCTTGGTCCGGGCGGCATGCGCCTCAGGCCGACTCGCCGCCCGCAGCCGCCGATGATCAGCCCACGGGGCATCAGGAGACCGCCTGGGATTTGTCCGGGAGCAGCAGGCACACCTTGTTCTTGCCCGTCGTCTTGGCGCGGAGGAGCTGGTCATCCGCGTGGCGGATCAGCTCCTGGTAATCCCACTCCCGGTGCTCCGGGAACTTGCGGCACGCGACCCCAATGCTAATCGTCAGGTTCAGCGGCTTCTGCAACCCGTGGAACTCGTCCTCCACCATCTTGCGGATCCGTTCCGCCACGACGGGCGCGCCTCCGGTCGCCGTCACGTCGTCGCCGTAGCCGGTCTCCGGCAGCATGACGGCGAACTCCTCCCCGCCGTAGCGGCCGACCAGGTCGATGGCCCGCACCGCCTTCTTGATGATCTTCGAGATGATCTTCAGCACCGCGTCGCCCTGCGGGTGGCCCAGCGTGTCGTTGACCTGCTTGAAGTTGTCGATGTCGATCATCAGGAGCGACAGGGGCAGCTGGTACCGGTTGGCGCGCTCGACCTCCTGGACGAGCCGCTTCATGAAGTACTCCCGGTTGTGGACGCCGGTCAGCCGGTCCAGGATCGCCACCTCGCCCTGGATGGCGATCGCCAGGGCCAGGGCCAGCTCCGCCCAGAGCGCCTCGTAGTAGCGGGGCTGCGCCTCGTACTGCTGCAGCGCATCCGGATGGCAGAAGAGCACCAGCGCGCCCATGACGTTATGCTCGATGACCAGCGGCACAAGGATCCGGCCGGTGGCCGCGGCCAGCTGAGACACCTTCTCCGGCCGGATGAGCACGCCGTCGTCTTCCTCCACCGGCGACAGCCACGGCTGCTGCGTCGTCATGATCCGCGAAAAGGGCAGCTCCGTCGGCAGGAACGCGGGTTTGGCAAACAGCGTCTCGTCGCAGTACAGGCCGTGCTCAAAGCGGAACGTCTCGGTCTCGAAGTGGAGCAGCCACAGGCTGGCGATCGCGTTGGCCTTCGGCACGCTGGTCATCCGGCTGGCCGCCTCGACGATGTGCTGGACGAGTACGCGCTTGTCAAGCTGCGTGACGAGAGACTGCCCGAGGGTCAGCAGCTGCTCATACTGCCGGCTGTGCTGGTCGGTGCGGAACGAGACTTCCCGGTTGGAGGCCGCCAGCCGCGTGAGCTGCTTCCGGTGCCGGACCGAGAGCGCGGCCACGACCCCGACGCAGCCGAGCACGACCAGCGCCAGCGCCAGCAGGACGGCCGCGACCACGACAATGAGGAACTGCTCGAAGGTGGCGAGTGACGGCAGCCACAGCTGGGCGGCGAAGAAGAGCGACAGCAGGCGATCCCCTACCTGCGTCCCCTGCGCGAGGGGGATTGAAGCGGCGATGACGACGAGCGCCGCCACGAGCATGAGCAACTTCCGGAACCTGCTCATCCCACACCCTGCCGCCGTCCCGCCCCGCCAATGGCGGGGCGGGACGGCCAGCCCCCATGGCTGTCCGCTGCGCCGCTGGCCCGGCGGCGCTCCGATGGCGGGGGGCGGCAGGCGCCGCCTCCGGCAGATGGGATCATGGCTAATGTCATTGTACCAGATTTATCGAGAACCAGTTGTCAAGCGAACCGGCTTGCGCTACCATACGCAGGGCTGCATAGACACTTCCGGTGCTACAATACCGGTGCCTGGCTCTTCGCTGTCGGATGTCGGTGGCGAAGTGCCTGGCACCGGAAGAGGAGAGGAGCCATGGCGATTTCCACCCGGTTGAAGGAGTTCCTCGAGGCGTCCAAGGTGAAATACACGACCGCGAAGCACCCCGTCGTCTACACGGCGCAGGAAATCGCCGCCGCGCAGCACGTGCCCGGGCGCCAACTGGCCAAGTGCGTCCTGGTGAAGACCGACCGGGGGCCGGTGCTCAGCGTGCTGTCCGCCACCTGCCTGATCAATCTGAAAGAATTGAAGGGCGTGATCGGCACAACCTCCCTGACCATCGCGAAGGAAGCGGACATTAAAGAGGTGTTCCCGGACGTCGAGGTGGGCGCGATGTCGCCCTTCGGCCACCTCTATCAGGTGCCGGTGGTGGTGGACAAGGCCTTGAGCGAATCCGGGGAGATTGTGTTCAACGGCGGGACGCACACCGAGACGATCAAGATGCGCTACGAGGACTTCGCCTCCCTGGTCAAGCCGACAACGGGCGTGTTCGGCCAGCCCTTCGGCGGCCAGGCGCGCGCCAAACGGAAAGCGGCCACACGGAAGGCGAGGACCCGCACGGCGGCGCGCAAGACCCGCACGAGGAAATGACCGGGGGGTCAGGCACGTTTCAAAGCGGGAAAAGTGCCTGACCCCTGCTCTGTCGAACAGCGGCCGGGACGACCGCAAAAGGTGTCAGACACCTTTTGACCTGTCGTCTCGCCGCGGGAAACGTGTCTGACACGTTGTGCTCTGGAACCGCGGCTGTGCGACAGAGCAGCCTGACCCCAATTTATTCGAGGTGGGTCGTTGAGTTGATCCAGAGCACGTGCGGCACGGCGGTCCCGACCTCCAGCGCCGTGACGCCCGCGTTATCCAACCGCAATCGGCGCAGCAGCGCGTCGTAGTCCGCGCCCAGCACGTCCGCCAGCACAGCCGCGATCACGCCGCCGTGCGTGACCACCACAGACTCCCCCGACGCCGCGCCCGCCAGGATCCCGCGCAGCGTCTGCCGCACCCGCTGGCGAAACGCCGCCAGCGGCTCGGCGCCCGGGATGACGACCGAGGACGGCGCCGACTTCCACTGCGCGTAGGCGTTCGCGAACCGCGCGTCGATCTCCTCCGGCGTCAACCCCTCCCACGCCCCCAAGTGCATCTCGGCCAGGTTGGGCTCGACCACGGGGCTGACCCCGTGCCCGTTGCCGGCCGCGATCGCCTGGGCGGTTTGCCGGCTGCGCGCGAGCGCGCTGGTGAAGATCCCCTGGAGATGCCGCGAGGCGAACCACGCGCCCACGCGCCTGGCCTGCGCTTCGCCCTCAAGGCTGAGCGGCACGTCGGAATGGCCCTGGAGGCGGTTCGCTTCGTTCCAGGCGGTCTGGGCGTGTCGAACGAGGTAGCACCGCTTCATCCGAAAAGGTGTCAGACACTTTTCCCGCTTTGAAAAGTGTCTGACACCATTTACAGGCCGTAGTTGGTGGCGACTTGGTTCAGGACGTCTTCCGCCACAAAGATGGGGGCGTCGGACCGGAGGGCCACCGCGATGCTGTCGGACGGTCGGGCGTCGACGTTGCGCGACTCGCCCTCCTTCGTCTTGAGGACGAGCTGCGCGTAGAACGTGTTGAACTCCAGCTTGGTGATGATGATCCGCTCGAGCCTCGCGCCCAGCTCCGCGATCGTCTCCTTCAGCAGGTCGTGCGTCAGGGGCCGTGGCGGCTGGATCCCGCTGATCTTCATCTTGATCGCGGTGACCTCGGAGATGCCGATGATGATCGGCAGCAGCCGCGTGCCGCCCCGCTCGCGCAGCACGACGACCTGCTCCCCGCGTCGCTCATCGATGCGGATCTTGCTCACTTCCATTTCGATCAGCCCATTGCCCTGGGCCGAAGCATCGCTCATCGTAGTTCAATCGTATCATGCAAAAAAGACGCTTGCAAGAACCGAGGGGTTTTGTTAGACTTGGCGCAACCACAGGAGGTGGGAATGGGAAGACGCATCGGGTTAGTGGTGTTAGGGCTGGCGCTGTTGGCGGCGCCGATGACGGCCTCGGCCGCAAGCCCGTGGGCCTCGGAGGCCACCTATGGCGACAAGGCGGTCGCCAAGTTGAAGTACGGCCTCACTAACACCCTGCTCGGCTGGACGTCCCTGTTCCGCACGCCGATGAAGGCGCACCAGAACGGAGAGAACGTCCTGGTCGGCATCGGCAAGGGCGCGTGGAATGCCGTGGGGCAAACGGTGGGCGGGGCGGCGCATGCGGTGACGTTCCCCATCCCGCAGATCGACCTCCCCCTGCCGGAAGGCGGCAGCGACATCCTCGGGTAACCCACCTCTGGCGTGATTCGCCGGCAAGCCCTTGCAGCCCTGCAAGGGCTTGTTTTTTCCGTCACAAGAGACGCGAGATGTGGAGCTTGACGGTTCGCATCCTGGCCATTGGCCTAGCCGTTTGGATGGGCGCGGCGTCGACCGCCCACGCGGAACAGCGGAACACCACCCCCGCCGCGGAGGACACGCCGCGCTCAACACAGTCCCCCCCGGGCGCCGTCTGCCCGATCTGCTCGCGTCTCACGCACCCGCAACCGTACCCGGCTCAGGCCGGCACGCTGCTGGCGCGCGGCGCCGTCAATACGCTGCTGGGCTGGACCGAGATGATCCGCCAGCCCGCCCAGGAAGCCAAAGAGGGGCACAACGTCCTCACCGGCATCGGCAAGGGGATTAACCGCAGCGTGAAGCGGACCCTGTCGGGGGCCGGCGAGCTGCTCACCTTCTGGATGCCCCGCAACCAGCGGGATCGCGCCACCGCCTTTGCGGAAGACTGCCCCCTCTGCATGGGCCGCAAAAAGTAGCTGTTCACAGGAGGTGTCAGACACCTTTCCCGCTTTGAAAGGTGTCTGACACCTTTTCGCTTGACAGCCGCGCGCTCGCACAGTAAGGTGGCTGCCAGTTGACATTCGTTGGGCGCCAGGGAAGCCCGTGAAACGCGGGCGCGGACCCGCCGCTGTAACCCGGGGACGCACGACCCTTGCCTCGCCACTGCCCCGCATCGGATGGTGCGCGGTGGGAAGGCGCAAGGTGACGCCGGGAAGCCAGAAGACCTGCCCAAGGAATCGTTCCTACCCCTACACGCCCCGCGGTTGGGCAGGAGGCGGTCATGGCTCGTCGCGTCGCTCGGCTGGTGGTGCTGCTCTCGTGGCTCGTCGTCAGTCCCCCCGGAAGTCTCGCCGCCCCGCCCCCTCCTGACGACTCCGCGCCGCCGGTCGCCACGTCCCGCTTGTCCGAAGTCCTCGTCTCCGCCTCCCGGACGCCCGGCTCGCCGCTTACGGCCGACGAATTTCCCGGCAACGCCACCGTGATCACGAAGGAGCAGATCGCCTCCAGCGGCGCGACGTCCCTGCCGGACTACCTCAGCCTGTTTGAAGGCGTCACGAGCCTGGATACGCACGGCTTCGGCCTGGGCGCGGACGGCAGCGTCAACCTGCGCGGCATCGTCAACAGCTCCCGCACCGGCGCGCTCGTGCTGGTGGACGGCGTGCGGATGAACCGTCCCACCGGCGATGAAGTCCACTGGCAGAGCATCCCGCTTGGCCAGATTGAGCGGATCGAGATCATCCGGGGAGGCGGCGGGCTCGGGTATGGGGAGGGCGCCTTGAGCGGCGTCATCAACATCATCACGAAGAAAGGCGATGCGCGGCCGATCCGCACCGAGCACACGCTCGAGTGGGGCAGCTTCGGCCAGCGGACCGCGACGACCGCGGCCCGCGGCGGATACGGCCCGCTCACCTACGGCACCAGCGTCAACCGCCGGGACGTCAGCGGCTACCGCGAGAGCACCACTTCCCGCACCGTGACCACGACCAGCCATGTGGGGCTGGATGTCCTGCCGGAGCTGCACCTGGAAGCCAACGTCCTCCACAGCGAGGATACCAGCGCCTTCGCCGGGGGCATCACCCCTGAAGCGTCCCAGGCGCGCCGGCGGCAGAAAGGCTCCTTCCCGGGGTTTTTCGATGACGAAACGACGCAGCTGGCGCTGGAGGCGCGGGTGCGCGACGTCGCCGGGTTCGCGCTCGGGGCGAATGCCTTCTGGCACCTGCGCGAAAGCGATTCCGTGACGTCGGACAGCCGGTTCGCGACGATCGCGCCGTCTCAGGGCCTGACGCTGCGCGCGAGCCACGAGGCGGAGGGGGCGTCTGTGCGCCACGCCTTCGCCGCCAGCGTGGACCTGCTTGATGAGAAGGCGTCGGTTGGCACGCGCGGGGCGCGCCTGGATGAGTCGAACAAGGCCAGCTACGGGCTCTGGGTAGAGGAGACGCTGCGGCTCCTGGACCGCGCCACCCTGGTCGCCGGGCTGCGGTACGACAAGTCGCGGTTCGTTGAAGACATCTCGTTTCCCGCGTTCATCGGCACGTTGCGGTTCCAAGGCGTCAGCCCCATGGTCGGCGTGAGCGTGGAGGTGCTCCCACCCGTGACGGCCTACGCGCGCTACGCCCGGCCGTTTAAGGCGCCCAACGTCGATGACTTCTCCGCGGTGGTCACCGACTTCGTCGGCAACATCGACCTCCAGCCGCAGCAGGCGGATGACTACGAGGTGGGGCTGCGGGTCCACGACGAGCGCGTCGGGAAGGCCGCGGTCGCCTGGTTCTACAACCGGATCAACGATGAGATCCTCTTCAACGCGAGCGCCTTCCAGAACCAGAATATGGACACGCGGCGCATCGGCGTTGAGACCAGCGTGGAGCCGCGCCTGCCCATCCCCCGCCTGTCGGCCCGGCTGGCGTACACGTTCTTGGACGCGGAGTTCCACGAGGGGGCCTTTGTCGAGAACACGATCCCCGGCGTGCCGGAGCACCGGCTGACCACCCGCCTGTCCTACGAGCCGCTCCCGCATCTCGTCCTCACGCTGGACTGGGAGCTCGTCCAGGATTTCTTCCGCATCAACGACTTCAACAA
>CAZKXY010000036.1:0-13353 GCA_964556925.1 uncultured Planctomycetales bacterium
GGAACCGTTGCGATGATCTCTCCGGATCAGGAGCTCACGTATGGCGGGTGAGTGGGGGGGGAAGGTCAGTGCCGCTTCAGCACGCCAAGCCGTTCGTGACCCATCTGCCTGTCTATAGTCTTGCGGCTGCCGCCGGCCGATTCGGGCAAGGCCAGGCTGTCAGCGAGGAGGGGTGGGTGCAAGTGAACGGACGGCGGCTGGATGAGAAGATGTTCGTGGCCCGCGTGGTTGGTCGCTCGATGGAACCAAAGATTCCTGACGGCAGCTACGGCGTCTTCCGCGCCCAACCAGTGGGCACCCGGCAGGGCAAAATCATGCTGGTCCAGCACCGCGACATCGAGGATCCCGAAACCGGCGGGCAGTTCACCGTGAAGCGGTACACGAGCGACAAGTCCTCCAACCCAGATGGCACCTGGCAGCACACCAGGATCACGCTCGAGCCCCTCAATCCAGCGTACCAGCCGATACGGATTGGTCCTGCCGATGCCAAGGCCGTCACCGTCGTGGCCGAGTTTCTGGAGGTCATCGCCTAACGGCAGGATGAAAGCTGCTGCGGCACGCCTCTTAGTGGAAGAAAAAGCGGCCTACCCGAAGGTGGCGCCGCCATGCCCGTACGTCGGGACCTGCGGCGGCTGCACCCTGCAGGACCTCGCGTATCCAGACCAGCTCGCCCTGAAGCAGCAGCGTCTTCGCCGGGCGTTCGAGCCGCTGGGGCCGGTGCCGGAGGTCGAGCTGGTGGGGTTGGAGGACCCCTGGCGCTATCGCAATAAGGCGGAGCTCACCTTCGGGGACGATCGCGGCAGGCTCGTGCTCGGCTACCATGCGGCCCGGTCGTTCTGGCGGGTGGTGGATGTGGACGACTGCCTGCTCTTGCCGCAGCCCGCCGCGGCCGTCATGCGGGATATCCGTCAGCTCGCGCAGCAGACGGGCCTGCCGCCCTATTACCCGAAGACGCACCAAGGCTTCTTCCGGTACCTGCTGGTGCGCGCAAGCCACGCGACCGGCCGCGTGCTCTTGTGCCTGATGACCACCTCCGCGACGGGCGGGCCCCCACCCCAACCAGGTTGGGGTGGGGGCGGGCAGGACGGCGTGGCGGCCGCGCGCGCGGTGGTGGCGGGGATCGCCCGCGAGGTGCTCGCGCGGCACCCGGCCGTGTCCAGCTTCTACTGGGGGCTGACGAACCAGCGGGCGGACATCGCCGTTCCGGAACAGCTGGTGTTGCTCGAGGGCGACGCCTACCTGGAAGACCGCGTCGGGCCGTTTCGCCTGAAGCTGCACCCGATGAGTTTTCTGCAGCCCTCCAGCGTTCAAGCGGACCGGATCTACACACGGCTGGCGCAGGCGATCGGGGAGCGCCCCGGCGGGATCGTGTGGGATCTCTACTGCGGGATGGGCCTGATCGCCTTCTACCTCTCCGCCCAGGCCGGGACGGTCTACGCGATCGATGCCGAGCCCCGCTACGTGGAGTTGGCGGCGATCAACGCGGCGCTGAACGGCTTGACGAACATCGTGTTCCAGGCGGGCCAGGTCGAAGCGCGGCTGAAGGATCGGCGGTTCTGGCTGCAGGAGGCCAAACCGGACGTCATCGTGGTGGACCCGCCGCGCGCCGGGCTGCACCCGCAGGTGATCCCCTCGCTGCTCGCCGCGCGGCCCAAGCAGCTCGCGTACCTGTCGTGCAACGCGCAGTCGCTGGTGCGCGACCTGCAGCTCCTGCAGTCAGGCTTCCCCCGCTACCGGATCGCCGCGATCCACGCGTTCGACATGTTCCCGCAGACCAGCCACGTCGAGACGCTCGTCCTCCTCGACCGGTAACGGTGTCAGACACCTTTTGAAGCGGGAAAGGTGTCTGACACCTTTTTCAGCAGGCGGAGCAGGTGCCGGTGGATCAGGCCGTTGGTGGCCACGAGCCGGCCCTCCTCCAGCACGACGGGGTTTCCTTCGAAGTTGCTCGCCCGCCCGCCCGCCTCTTCCACCAGCAACGCGCCGGCGGCGATATCCCACGGCCACAGCTCCCGCTCGTAGAAGCCCTCCAGCCGGCCCGCGGCCACCGACGCCAGGCTCACGACCGTCGAGCCGATCCGCCGCACCCCGTGCGAGTGGCGCTGGGTCGCCTGGAACCACCCCAGGTACGGCTCATCGTGCGTGAGGAACCGGGACGGAAAGCCGGTAGACAGCAGGCTCTGGGCCAGGCGCGGCGTCCGTGACACGCGGATCCGTCGGCCGTTCAACCAGGCGCCGCCGCCCCGCAGCGCCACGAACCGTTCCCGGCGGGTGGGGTCGTCGATGACGCCGACGAGCACGCGCCTGCGCCGCTCGAGCGCGATGGACACCCCGAAGATCGGCAGGCCGTGCACGAAGTTGTTGGTCCCGTCGAGCGGATCCACGATCCAGCGGGTGTCGCCGGCGGCCCCCCGCGCCCCGCGCTCCTCGCCGAAGAAGCCGACCTCCGGAAACGCGCGCCGCAACCGGCGCTCGATGAGTTGTTCCGAGGCGTGATCGAGCTCCGTGACGAGGTCGATCGCGCTGCGCTTGGTGGCGACGCGCTTCGGCCGGCCGAGGTGCTTGAGGAGAAGCTGCCCCGCCGCCTCCGCCGCCTCGACGGCCGCGCGGGCATAGCCCCGTAACGCGGGGGACGACATGCCGGCATTATACCATCCCATCCCCGCCCGGCTTAATTTCGCGTAACGGTGCATAATCGCGGTCAGGTATACTTAACTACGTGACAGGTGACATGTGACAGGTGGCGAGGTGGGATGATTCTTGCGATCGATCAGGGGACGACAGGGACGACGGTGCTGATCCTCGACCGCAAGGCCCGGGTGGTCTCGCGGGCCTACGCGGAGCTGCCCCAGCACTACCCGAACGCCGGCTGGGTGGAGCACGACCCCGACGAGATCCTCCGGCTGACCTTCCGCGTCATCGCGCGGGCGCTGGTCGCCGGCCGGATCGCGCCCCGGCGGGTCGAGGCCATCGGCATCACGAACCAGCGCGAGACCACCATCCTCTGGGATCGGCGGACCGGCCGGCCCATCGCCAACGCGATCGTCTGGCAGTGCCGCCGCACCGCCGAGCTGTGCGAGCGGCTGAGACGGCAGGGCGCTGAGCCCGAGTTTCGCCGGAAGACCGGCCTGGTCTTGGACGCCTACTTCTCCGGGACGAAGATCCGCTGGCTGTTGGACCACGTGCCGGGGGCCAGGCGGCGAGCCGCCCGTGGCGAGTTGGCGTTCGGCACCGTGGATAGCTGGTTGATCTGGCATCTGACCGGCGGCGCGGTCCATGCCACCGACGAGACCAACGCCTCCCGGACGCTGCTCTACAACATCCGCGCCGGCCGATGGGATCCCGGGTTGCTGGCGCGGATGGGCGTACCGGCATCGCTGATGCCGCAGGTGCGGCCGCCGGCCGCGCGCTTTGGCGTCACGCGGAGCCAGGGCCCGCTGCCGTCCGGCATCCCGATCACCGGCGTGGCGGGCGATCAGCAGGCCTCGATGGTCGGACACGGATGCCTGGCGCCTGGCACCGCCAAAAACACGTACGGCACCGGGTGTTTCCTGCTCCTGAACACGGGCCGCGCGTTTGTGCCGAGCCGGCATGGGCTGATCACCACGCTCGCCTACGGCGGGGACGGCGCTCCGGCGTACGCGCTGGAAGGCAGCGTCTTCATCGCCGGGGCCGCGGTGCAATGGCTGCGGGACGGCCTTCAGCTCATCCGGACGGCCGCCGACACGGAGGCGATCGCGCGCGGCGTCCGGGACACCGGCGGGGTGTATGTCGTGCCGGCGTTTGTGGGCCTGGGCGCGCCCTACTGGGATATGGCGGCGCGCGGCGCGATGGTCGGCTTGACGCGGGGCTCCGGCCGCGCCGTGATCGTGCGCGCGACCCTGGAGTCGCTGGCCTATCAGACGCGGGACGTGGTGGAGTCCATGGAGCGCGACAGCGGGATGCGGTTGCGGGAGCTGGCCGTTGACGGGGGTGCTGCGCAGAACAACTGGCTCATGCAGTTCCAGGCCGACCTGCTGGACATCCCGGTGCGCCGTCCCGCGATGATCGCCAACACCGGCAAAGGGGCGGCGCTGCTCGCCGGCATCGGGATCGGCTGGTGGCGCGCGCAGGACCTCGAGCGGTTTGTCGGCCGCCCCGAGCGCCTGCCTGCCGCGCTGGCGCAGCGGATGGGGGGCGGGGCGCAGGCAGGGACGTTTCACCCCCGGATGCGCCCGTCGGAGCGCGCCAGGCTTTACGAAGGCTGGCAGGCGGCGGTAGCGCGCGTCCGCAGCCGAGGCTGCCCATGAGGCACGCGGTCCTGCTCGCCGGCTGCGGGGTTGGCTCGCCTGCGGGTCGCGGCATCGCTCCGGCCGCCCAGCGTGCGGCCAGTCGCTCAAAAGGTGTCAGACACCTTTCCCGATGCGAGACGACAGGTCAAAAGGTGTCTGACACTTTTTGCGATGCGCAGGCGGCAGGACCCGGCGGGCGATCGAACTCTAGCCAGGAGGGAGGATGACGGCGCGCGAGGCGATGCTGGCGCGCTTGCGGGCGCGCACGGTGGATGTCCTCGTCATCGGCGGCGGGATCGTCGGCGCCGGCATCGCGCGAGATGCCGCGATGCGGGGGCTGTCCGTGGCCCTCATCGAGCGCGGCGACTTTGCGAGCGGGACGAGCTCCAAAACCTCCAAGCTCATCCACGGCGGCTTGCGCTACCTGGAGCACGGCCGTGTTCGCCTGGTCTTCGAGAGCCTCCGCGAGCGCCACATCCTCAGGACGGTGGCGCCCTCGATGGTCACGCCGCTGTCGCTGCTGTTGCCGGTCTACCGAGGCGACCGCCGCGCGCCCTGGATGATCCACCTCGGCCTCTGGCTGTATGATCTCTTGGCCACCGGCCGGCGGATCCAGCCGCACCGGATGCTCGCAGCGCGTCGGGCCCTGGCCGCCGAGCCGGCGCTGCGGGCGGATGGGCTGCGAGCCGCGGGGCTCTACGCCGACTGCCAGATGGACGACGCGCGCCTGTGCCTGGCCAACATCCTGCAGGCCGCCAGCCTCGGAGCCGTGTGCGCGAATTACGTCAGGCTCCGCGCCCTGCTGAAGGCTCGCCAGGTGATCTGCGGCGCGCTGGCGGAGAATGTCTTGACCGGCCAGGCGTTTGAGATGCACGCCCGATGCGTGGTCAACGCCACCGGCCCATGGGCCGACGGGCTGCGCCGCCTCAGCCAGGCGGATGCGCCGGTGCGCCTCGCGCCGAGCAAGGGGATCCATCTCGTGGTGCCGCGCCTCGCGCAGGAAGCGCTCTTCGTGCAGCGGCCCGCCGACGGGCGCCTCCTCTTCATCCTGCCGTGGGGCGAGCGCACCGTGGTCGGCACGACGGAAACCGCGGTGCACCCGCAGTCCCTCGACACGCTCGCCGCCACCGCGGATGAGGTCGGCTATCTCGTGGAGGCGGTGAACCACGTGCTGCCCGGCGCGCACCTGAGCCCCTCCGATGTCATCGGGACGTTTGCCGGGGCCCGGCCGCTCCTGGCCCACGCGGGGCAGGCCAGGACGGCCTCACGCGAGCATCAGATTGAGGTGGACGATGCGGGGCTCCTCAGCGTCCTGGGGGGCAAGTACACCACGTACCGGCTGATGGCGAAGCAGGTCGTGGACCTGATCGTCAGCCGCGGCCGATTCCGCGCCGATCGGTGCCTGACCGATCAAATCAGCCTGCTGGAAACCCCGCAGGTCGGCACGGGAGACTATTGGCACGAGCTGGCCCGCCGGGTGGACCCGGATCTGCTGGCGCGGTGGCTCGGCACGTATGGCAGCGGGACCATCCACCTGCTGCAGCTGGCGGATCACGAGCCGGCGCTGGCGCAGCCGCTGTGTCCGCACCATGATGTGACCTGCGCGGAGCTGGTGCACGCGATGCAGCGGGAGATGAGTTGCACGATCACCGACGTGCTCGCGAGGCGCACCCGGGTCGCCTGGAGCCCCTGCCAGGGGCTGGACGCGCTCTCGACCGTGCTCGCCCTGATGGCGCGTTACGGCAGCGCGACGTCGGCTGAGCTGGCCGCGCAGGTCAAGTCGTACCGCGCGTTCTGCGCGCAGGCCGTGGCGTGTCGCGCGCCGTCCGAGCCGACGACCATGCCGATGCACGCGACCACGCCGCGATGACCGGCACCTCCGTCTCCCACCCTGATCCGTCTGCCGCGCGCGCGTACGCCAAACTCCGCTACCGGCTGCTGCTCATCCAGCTCGCGGTCGGGATCGGCTTCCTCATCGTCTTCCAATGGTCAGGCGCCTCTCACGCGGCGGCGCGATGGTGGTCCGCCCGGCTGGCCAGCCAGCCCCTGATCGTGCTGGGCTACCTGGCCGTCTTCGGCCTCGTCCAGTACCTCGTGACGTTCCCGCTCCAGCTGTATGGCAGCTTTGTGGTCGAGCATCGGTTCGCCCTCTCCCGCATGACCCTGAAGGCCTGGGGCGTCAAGGAGGCCAAGCGGTTGGCCCTCGGCGCCGTGCTCGGGGCGGCGCTCGTGGAGGGGCTCTACGCGCTGTTGCGCCACGCCGGGTCGCTGTGGCCGCTGTGGGCGACCGCAGGGTGGGTGGGCTTTACCGTCGTGCTGGCGCGGGTGTTCCCGACGGTGCTGTTGCCGATCTTCTACAAGACGACGCCGGTGCAGGACGACGCGCTCGTGCAACGGTTGCTGTCGCTGTGCCGGCGGGTGGGCGTGTCTGCGCTGGGGGTGTTTCGGTTCGAGCTCGGGCGGGAGACGCGCAAGGCCAACGCGGCGCTGGCCGGGTTGGGGAAGACCCGCCGGGTGTTGCTGGCGGATACCCTTATGGACGGGTTCACCCCGGAGGAGATCGAAGGGGTGCTGGCGCACGAGCTGGCGCACCACCGCTTCCGCCACATCACCAAGCTCCTGGGGATCAGCGCGGTGGGATCCTGGGTGGCCTTGACGCTGACCGAGGCGACCAGCCGCTGGTGGCTGGCCCTCTTCCGGGTGGAGGCGTTGACGGACATCGCCGGATTTCCCGTGCTCATGGCGTGGCTCTCGCTGCTCGGGCTGATCGGCCTGCCGTTGCAGAACGCGCTCTCCCGCGCGTTCGAATGGCAGGCGGATCGGTTTGCGGTCGCAGTGACCGACGCCCCCCGCGCGTTTGCCGACGCCCTGAGCCGGCTGGCGGCGTTGAACCTCGCCGATCCCCATCCGCCGCGGTGGGTGGTGTGGATGTTCTATGACCATCCGCCGATCATGGAGCGGATCCAGGCGGCTCAGGGGCGCGGATGAGCGAATCGCCGTGGCACAAGGTCCTGGCCGCGCTGGACGAGCTCTCCGGCGCGCCCGATGAGGCGCGCAGCGGGCGCAGGCGTCGGCGGGGTCTGGTCGGGGTGGGGATCGCCCTCCTGACGCTGATCGGCCTCGCGCATCTCTTTCGGGGGCCCGGTCGCTCCAGCGAGCCGCCGGTCAGTCCGCCGCCGGCCATCGACCGTGCCGCGGATCCCGAACTGACGAGCCCCCCGGTCTGGGCCGAGCAGGCGACGAGGACAACGCCGAAACCGCTTCCGGCGTTCCTCACGCCGGCTGCGCCAGCGCCCGCTGAGGCGGACCCCCAGGCGCGCCCCAGCCGCTTCCCGCTGGAGGTGCGCACCGCAGACTTGGAGGCGACCGCCGTGACGATCCTGAACTGGGTCAGGGCTCGATCCGGCTACCTCATCTCGCCGGAGCCGCACCTTTTGTTCATCAAGATTCCCGGGCCGGAAGCCGCCGCGTTTTTCGAGGCGTTCGCGAGCGAGCCGGTGCCGGACTTCGAGCCGGGCTCGCCGCCTGCCTGGGTCACGATCTGGCTCGCCTTCGTCCCCGAGGAGCGCTAAGATAGTATCCGGTGTCAGACACCTGGCTGGCGAGGGGTTGTGGCCAGGTGTCTGACACCGGACCTGAGGAGGTGACTCCGATGCTCGCTGAGCTCGAGATACTTCCGATCGGCACCAACAGCACCAGCCTCAGCACGCGGCTGGCCGACGTCGCCAGGCTCATCGACAACAGCGGCCTGGACTACCGCGTCGGCCCGATGGGCACCGTGGTGGAGGGCGACTGGGATCGGATCATGGCCCTGGCCAAGCAGTGCCATGACGCCATGCTGGATTCCACCGGCCGCGTGATGACGACCATCCGGATCGACGACCGGAAGGACCGGCCCGGGACCGGCCGCATCACGCAGAAGGTCCAGTCGCTTGAGGCCAAGGTTGGCACGCCGTTGCGGAAGTAGGCCCGCCCATCGTGCGTCCGCGTCGTCTTCCTCTCGTCCTCCTGGCCGGTCTTGCCGTCCTCGGGGCCAGCCCCCACACCAGAGGTGGTGTGGGGGCCAGCCGTGAGGCGGTTCCTCGCTCCGCCGAGGCCACGGTTCGCCACGTCATCGACGGAGACACCATCGAGCTGACAGACGGCCGGCTCGTGCGCTACCTCGGGATCGACGCGCCGGAGGCGCGTCGCAAACGCGGCGGTCGATGGCTGAGCGATCCGGACCCCTCTGCCGCGCAAGCGACGGAGGCGAACCGGCGTCTCCTGGCCCGGAAGCGCGTCAGGCTCGAGTTTGACGTGCAGACGCACGATCGTTACGGAAGGGTGCTGGCCTACGTGTATGTCCCGACCGACGAGGGACGCGAGGTGATGGTGAACGAGGAGCTCCTCAGGGTGGGATTCGCGCAACCGCTCACCATTCCGCCGAACGTGAAGTACGCGGAGCGGTTTCGCGCGCTCGCCGAGGAGGCCCGCCAACAGCGCCGAGGTCTCTGGCGCGACGGCCGCTAAGGCTCTAAGCGGTGGGGGGATTCGCTGGAGCGGCTTTCGCCGTCAGGAGGGAGGCGCACGACGCCAGGAACTGGCGGTACTGGTCGGATTGCCGGATGTGGCGCAGGTCGGGATCCTTCTGCAGGTACGCGAGGTCGGTGTAGCCCAGCTCGATCGCTCGCCGCAGCGCGCCGATCGCCTCATCGGGCCGCAGCAGCAGCGCATAGCTGCAGGCCAGGTTGTACCACGTCAGCGGATCCTCGCCCTTGAGCTGGGTCAAGCGGAGGTCGATCTGGAGGGCTTTCTCGTGCAGGCCGCGCCGCGTGTACGCATGCCCGAGCGGGATGAGGACGTCGAGGAAATCGGGGTAGGCCCGGAGGAGCTTTTCGTAAAAGACAATCTCAAACTCAAGCTGCTCGAGGGCCCTGGATCGGCGTGGCATACAGAATAATCAGGATCGTGCACGCAAGAATGAATGACTCTATTGTGCCAGACCCGCACCGCTTGTCAAGCGCCCGCGAGGATTTTCTCACCACGGTGCTGACGCGCGTGCAGCGGTTCGCGCGCGGCAGGCCCTGGTATGTGGTGGGCGGGCTGGTGCGCGACCGCCAGCTCAAGCGGTCCGCTCCGTCGCGCAACGCGGATCTCGCGGTCGGGGCGGAGGCGTTGGCGCGATCGCGTGAATTGGCCGCTGCGCTCGGCGGCGCCTATGTGCCATTGGATGAGACCAACGGCAGCGCGCGGATCGTCGTCACAGCGGAGGGCCAGCGCGTGGCATTGGACGTCAGCCAATTCCGGGGCGCGACCCTGGAAGAGGATCTGGCGCGCCGGGATTTCACGTGCAACGCCATGGCCGTGCGGTTGGATGACTGGCTCAGCCGGCCGGATGACCCTGCCGTGCTGATCGATCCGCTCCGCGGCCGGCAGGCGCTTGCCGAGCGGCGGCTTTCGCCGTGTTGTCCTGGCACATTCGACGAGGACCCCGTGCGGATCCTGCGCGCGTTTCGCTTCATGGCGCAGTTCGGCTTCACGCTGGATCCCGCCATGACCCCCGTGATGGCCGCGGCCTGCCCGAGGCTGGCGTCGGTCTCGGGCGAGCGCGTGCGGGATGAGCTGGTGGCCACGTGCGAGACCGATCACGCCGCGCCCGCGTGGCGCGCCCTCAACGCGCTCGGCGCGCTTGATCTCCTCCTGCCCGAGCTGATCCCGGGTCGCGGGATGGACCAGGGGGGATACCATCACCTCGACGTGCTCGACCACCAGCTCGAGACCGTGGCCCAGGCGGACCGCCTCCTGTCGGATTTTGCGGAGTTCTCGCCCGCCCTCCAGGAGCCGATGCGCCGCTATTGCGCCGAGGAGGTGGTGGAGGGGCGATCGCGCAAGGCGCTGATCAAGCTCGCGGGCCTGTTGCACGACGTCGGCAAGCCCGCGCGCCGCACGGTGGAAGCGGATGGCGAGATCTGGTTTCTCGGTCATGAGGAGACCGGCGCCGAGCTGGTCTCGCTGATCGCCGAGCGGCTGCGGCTGGCAAATCGGGAAGCGGACCTCGTCCGCGCGCTGGTCCGCCATCACCTGCGGCCCGGCTTCCTGAGCCGCGAGCCGCAGCTGACGCGCCGGGCGGTCTACCGGTTTTTCAAGACGCTGGGTGAGCACGGCCCGGCCTGTCTCTTTGTCTGGTGGGCCGACCGCATGGCCACTCGCGGCCCGCGCTCCCGTCTGGATCAGCTCGACCAGCAGCGGGCGTTTCTGGAGCAGCTGTTCACCGCCTATTTCTTCCAGGCCGAGGAGGTCGTCGCGCCGCCGAAGCTGCTCGATGGCCGCCGGATCATGGCAACCTTCCAGCTCTCCCCAGGGCCGCTGATCGGCGCGCTGTTGCGGGCGGTGGAAGAGGCGCAGGCGGAAGGCCGCGTGCGCTCCGAGGAAGACGCCCTCGAGCTGGTGCGCGAGACGCTGGCTCATCCGCCATCCGGTTGAGATGGCGGCTCGCGGCACCTCTGTGTTCCTCCTTGGACTGATCGCCTGCCTCTGCCCCATTGCCGCCGCGGGCGCGTCTTCCGCCGAAGTGCGGGCCGGCGTGGGCCGAGAGACCTTCGCGCTGCCCGCCAAGGTGCCGTTGGCCGGCTACAGCCGCCGCAAGGGGAGACCCTCAACCGGCGTCCATGATCCGGTGGGCGCGCGCGCGCTCGTCCTGCGCGATGCCCAGACGACCGCGGTCCTGGTCAGCTGCGACCTGCTCATCGTAGATGAGCGGTTGTTCGACGCGGTGCGCCGGCGCCTCGTCAGCCGCGGCATCCCGCCCGAGGCGGTGCTCGTCGTCGCCGGCACGCACACCCATTCCGGCCCGGGCGCGTACGGCGCCCGGTTCTTTGAGAAGCTCTCGATGGGCCACGCTGATCCCGCCGTGTTCGAGGAGCTCGTGCGCGCGATCACCGAGGCGGTGGTTCGGGCGCACGACACCCTGGAGCCGGTGCGCATGGCCTTCCGCGCAGCGCCGACCGAGGGGTTGGTGTACAACCGCGTCGAGGCGGAGGGCCCGGTGGATGCGGAGCTTGTCGTCATCGGACTGTTTCGGGATTCTACACATGAGCCACTCGCGATCATCGTCAACTTCGCCGCCCACCCGACCACCCTCGGGGCCTGGAACCGGCAGGTGTCCGCGGATTACCCCGGCGTCATTATGCGGGAGCTCGAGGCGCGGTTTCCCACGGCGACGTGCCTGTTTTTCGCCGGCGCCGCGGCCGACCAGGGGCCGGTGAAGACGGGCGAGGGGTTCGAGCGGGCCGAGCGCATCGGGCTGCCACTGGCCCGGCAGGCCGCCGCCCTGCTCGAGGCGGCGCGGGTGGAACCTGCCGAGACGGTGACCGCCAGGCAGCGGGCCGTGGAGCTTCCGCCGGCCGAGGTCCGCCTGGGGCGGTGGGCGGTTCCCCGGTGGCTGGGCGCGCGCTTCGTCGACGATGACGCGACGCTGTCGGTGGTGCTGCTCGGCCGCACCGCGGTCTTCGGCGTGCCCTGCGACCTCGCCGCCTCGCTTGGCGCGGACCTGAAGGCCGCCGCCCGCGCCCATCACCTGCAGCCCGTGATCGCGGGCTTCGCCAATGATTACGTCGGCTACTGCGTGCCCGAAGCGCTGTATCGCGCCAAGCAGTACGAGAGCTCGATGGCGTTCAACGGCCCCAAGGCTGGCGAGCTGCTCGTGGACCATCTGCAGGACATGCTTGATCAGATCGTGACACATGACCGTTCAGAATGACACGATGAAGTCTGCGGCAAAAAGTGTCAGACACTTTTCGACCTGTCGTCTCGCATGGGGAAACGTGTCTGACACTTTTTGCTTGACGCTTTTACTGATCGCCTGTCACCTGTCACTTGTCACGGCGGTTGAGGCGTCGGGCGTTGAGCACGATGGGCCGCCCATCGTCCAGCTCTCGGGCACGCCGTACGAGCTCGGGCGGCAGCACGGCACGATCTTGCGCGAGGAGGTCCGGGCGGCGATCGCGCAGGTGCTGGGGTATTTCCGGCGCTACCTGAAGATCCCGCTGGTGCGGAGCTGGGCGGTGAACTGGTGGCTGGATGCCGCCTGGCGCGCGGCGAGGCCCTTCATGACGCCGGCTCATCTGGAGGAGCTCCGGGGGCTGTCCGACGGATCCGGCGTGCCGCTCCGGGAGCTGGCCCGCCTGCACGCGATCCCGGATCGCACGTACGCCTGCGCCAGCTTCGCGGCCTGGGGACCGGCGACCGCGGACGGCCGGCTCATCCACCTGCGCAACCTGGACTGGAACATCGAGGCGGGCATCCAGCGGTTCGCGGTCGTCTTCGTGGTCCGACCCGCCGGCAAGCACGCCTTCGTGAACGTGGGCTGGGCCGGGTTCACCGGGGTGCTGACCGGCGTCAACGACGCGCAGCTCTCTCTCGGGCAGATCGGCGCGGAGACGGTGGAGGCGACGTTCCGGGGCGAGCCGATGGCGTTCGTGATGCGGCGGCTGCTGGAAGAGGCGGATGACGTGGAGGAAGCGGCGGACCTGGTGGCGCGCGCCCGGCGCACCGTCGGCGTGAACTACGTCCTGGCGGACGCGAAGGCCAAGCGGGGGATTGTGCTGGAGACGACGTCGCACCACCTGGCGCGGTTCGAAGCGGATGATCCGGCCGAGCGCCGCGTTCCCTATGCCCGCCCCATGCGAGGCGCGGTGTTCCGCGCCGATACCGCGATGGATCCGTCCATTCGGGACCGCCAGGTCGCCTCGCGCGGCGACCCGGCCCGGCCGGGCCTTGAGCCGCCGTCAGGCAGCGCCTATGAGACGCGGTACGTGGGGCAGGCCGCGGGGTTGTCGGCGGCGTTCGGGGAGCTCGACGCGGCGCGGGCCCAGGCGATCGCTCAGGCCATCGCCCCTGACTCCAACGTGCAAAGTGTCATCTTCGCCTGGCCGGATCTCTGGGTCGCCAACGCCCAGGGCGACACCCCAGCCGCCCGCACGACGTACCACCATCTCGACGCTGCCTCCCTCCTTCAACTTTAAGTGCCAGGCACTTCGCCGGTTCAAATTATCGCCGGGCTGTGGAAAACTTGAGTTTTCCACAGACACGGCAAGAATCTAAC
>CAZKXY010000037.1:0-12805 GCA_964556925.1 uncultured Planctomycetales bacterium
AACTTCAACGTGGTGCTGTGCGAGCGCGGCATCCGCACCTTCGAGGATCAGACGCGCTTCACGCTCGACCTGAACGCGGTGCCGGTCATCAAGAAGCTCTCGCACCTGCCCGTCGTGGTGGATCCGAGCCACGGGACCGGCGCGTGGGACTACGTGGGGCCGATGGCGAAAGCCGCCGTCGCCGCCGGCGCGGACGGCCTGATGATCGAGGTGCACCCGAACCCGGAGGTCGCGCTCTCCGACGGGCCCCAGTCGCTGTTGCCCAAGAAGTTCACCGCGCTGATGACCGAGGTCCGCAAAGTCGCGAAAGCGGTCGACCGCTCATTATGAGCAGTGCGCGGACGCTCAGAAGGCAGAAGGCAGAGGGCAGAGGGCAGAGGGCAGAGGGCAGCGAACAACGTCGCATCAGGACAAACCGTTCTCCGCTTACTGCCTATTGCCTACTGCCTGCTAAACGCTCGACGGCAGTCTTTGATCGGGTCGCAATTGTGGGATTGGGGTTGATCGGCGGCTCGCTGGGGATGGCGCTCCGGCGCCGTCGGCTGGCGCGCGAGGTGGCGGGGCTGTCGCGCCACGCGGCGACGATCCGGCGCGCCGCAGCGCGTGGGGCCATCGATCGCGGCACAACCGACGCGGCCGACGCGGTGCGCAGCGCTGAGGTGGTCGTGCTCGCGACACCGGTTGACACCATCCCGGCCTACGCCAGGCGCCTCGCCCGGTTCATGCGGCCTGGGAGCGTGCTGACCGACGTGGGCAGCACGAAAGCGGCCATCGTGCGGCAGGCGGAGCGGTCACTTCCCCCGTCTGTCGCGTTCGTCGGCGCGCACCCGCTGGCCGGCTCGGAGCAGGGAGGGATTGCGGCCGCCCGAGAGGACCTCTTCGACACGTCTGTGTGTATCCTGACGCCGACCACCCGCACGGACCGTCGGGCGCTGGCACGCGTCACGCGTCTGTGGGCGCCGCTGGTCGGCCGGATCGTGGTGATGAGCCCGGACGAGCACGACCGGCTCCTGGCTGCGACCAGCCACCTGCCGCATCTTGTGTCCACCGCATTGGTCCTCTCAGCCGGACCTGCCGCCCGGCGGCACGCCGCGCCCAGTTTCCGCGAGATGACCCGCGTCGCACAAAGCGATCCCGGCTTGTGGGATGACATCATCTTCACGAACCGCGCCAATCTGTTGAAGGCCATGGGCCGGTTCAGCGCGCAGTGGCGCGCCCTGCGCCGGGCCGTGGCAGGCGCGCGCCGCGCCGAGCTGTGTCGCCTGTTGATCCGCGCCCGTTCCCTCCGCCATGCGATCGACCGCTGACCGAAAAGGTGTCAGACCGCGCTGTCGAACAGCCGCCGGGACGACCGCAACAGGTGTCAGACACCTTTCGACCGGTCGTCTCGCAGCGGGAAACGTGTCTGACACTGTTTGCTCTGGAACCGTGGCTGTTCGACAGCGCGGTCTGACACCTGCGAAGGCGCTGGTCATCACCATCGACGGCCCGGCGGGGGTCGGCAAGAGCACCGCGGCGAAGCTGCTCGCCAGACGGTTGGGTCTCACGTATCTGGATACTGGCGCGACCTACCGCGCGCTGGCCTACACGGCGCTCCAGGCTGATCTCAACCCCGTGGTGGACGCCGCCCGGATCGCCCGCCTCGGCCGACGGCTGCCCCTGTCGCTTGCGCCGGATCCGGCGGGAGGCCTCCGGGTGCGGCTGAACGGCACCGACGTGACCGCGGCGATCCGGACGGAGGAAGTGACGGAGGCGGCTGCGCAGATCGCCCAGCATCCCGACGTCCGCGCCGCCATGGTCGCGCTGCAGCGGCGCCTGGCCATAGCCTGTTCCAACACCACTGCGGCTCGGGGTTCTGGGCTCAGGGCTCGGGGCCCATACCGCTTGGCTCAACGGAGCCACAGGGGTTGGCCCACAGCCCCCAGCCCCCAGCCCGGAGCCACGTGGGGCGTCGTCGTGGAGGGCCGGGACACCGGCTCGGTGGTGTTCCCGCGCGCGACGGCGAAATTCTTCCTGGATGCCGACCCGACGGTGCGCGCCAGGCGACGGCAGCGGGAGCTGGCGCATCTCTACGGCTCGCGGCCGCCGCTCGCGCAGGTGCGGGAGCAGCTCCACTTCCGGGATGGGTTGGACAAAAGCCGCCGCGTCGGGCCCTTGACGAAGCCGCGCGGAGCCATGGTGCTGGACACCACGCATCTTACCGCCCCGCAGGTTGTCCAGGCGATGCTTCGTCGCATGGCGGCTGCGGAAAAAGTGCCAGGTTGCTCTGTCGAACAGCCGCGGTTCCAGAGCAAACAGTGTCAGACACGTTTCCCGCTGCGAGACGACCGGTCGAAAGGTGTCTGACACCTGTTGCGGTCGTCCCAGCGGCTGTTCGACAAAGCAGTGCCAGGCACTTGTTCACGTGACCGCGCTCGCCTACGCCTTCGCGAAGTTCCTCTGCTGGTGCCTGTTCCGGTTCCGCTTCGGGCTGCAGGTCGACGGCCGGGAGCACGTGCCGAAGGCCGGCGCGTTCATCGTGGCCTCGAACCACGTCAGTTACCTCGATCCGCCGGTGGTGGGAGTCGCCTGTCCGCAGCGGCTGCGGTTCATGGCCCGTGGCGATCTGTTCCACATCCGATGGCTCGGCCTGTTCTTGCGGTCGATCCGGGTGATCCCGCTCCGGCGCGGCGAAGCGGACCTTCCGGCGATCCGCCAGGCGCTGGACGCCCTGCGCGGGGGGGAGCCGGTTGCGATTTTCCCCGAAGGGGGGCGCCAGCTCTCCGGGACGCTGGGGGTCGCCAAGCGGGGCGTGGGCGTGCTGGCCGATGCCGCCCGCGTGCCGGTCATCCCGGCGCTGGTCTCCGGCACGTTCCAGGCGCTTCCGCCGGATGCCACCCGCCTTCACCGGGCGAAGATTCGGGTTGCGTTCGGGCCGCCGATTACCTATACTTATACAACTTTCTTATCGACCACGCCGTCCCGCGACCGTCGCCGGCTGATCGCCGAGGCGGTGACCGCGGCGTGGCGCCAGCTTGAGGCGCACCGATGAACGCCACAGCCGAACAACCTGCGTCAACGCTGTCGGATCTCTACGCCCAGAACCTGCGGGTGATCACCGAAGGCCAGATCGTCAAGGGCCGGGTGATCGCGCTGACCCCGCAGGATGTCCTGGTCGACATTGGGTTTAAGTCCGAGGGGTCCATCGCCCGCTCGGAGTTCAGCGACCACCCGAACCTGGCCGTCGGCGATGAGGTGGAGGTCCTCGTGGAAAACGTCGAGGACGAGCAGGGCATGGTCATCCTCTCCAAGTACAAGGCCGACCGCCAGAAGGGCTGGGAGCGGATCGTCAACACCTCGAAGGAAGGCGACGTCATTGAGGGCCGCCCCGTCCGGAAGGTGAAGGGCGGCCTCATGGTGGATATCGGCATCGAGGCCTTCATGCCCGCCTCGCTGGCCTCCTTCAAGGGGTACGCCAACCTCGACGCGCTCGTCGGCCAGCAGCTGAAGTTCATCATCCTCAAGATCAGCCGCGCCCGCAAGAACATCGTCGTCTCCCATCGGGACTACCTCCTGCGCGAGAAAGACCAGGTCCGGCAGAAGCTCATCGAGTCGCTCACCGTCGGCGAGCGCCGCACCGGCACGGTCAAGAACCTCACCGACTTCGGCGCGTTCATCGATCTCGGCGGCGTGGACGGCCTGCTGCACATCGGCGACATCTCCTGGGGGCGCATCGGCCACCCGTCCGACGTGCTGACGGTGGGCCAGCCGCTCGACATCGTGGTGCTGTCGGTCGACCGGCAGGCCAACAAGGTCTCCCTGGGGCTGAAGCAGCTGCTGCCCAGCCCCTGGCAGCACGCCGAGGAGAAATACCCGGTCACCACCCGGCTGAAGGGCAAGGTGGTCAACCTCGTCCCGTACGGCGCCTTCGTGGAAGTGGAGCCGGGCATCGAGGGGCTGGTGCACATCTCCGAGCTGTCCTGGTCGAAGCGGATCGCGCACCCGTCGGAGCTGCTGCAGGTCGGGCAGGAGATCGAGGCCGTCGTGCTGGCGGTGGATGCCAAGAACCAGCGGCTGTCGCTCGGCATGCGCCAGGCGATGGGCGATCCGTGGGCGGCGGCGAGGGAAAAGTACACCGCGGGCGCCAAGGTGGTCGGCCGGGTGCGGCAGCTCACCGACTACGGCGCGTTCATCGAGCTCGAGGACGGGCTGGAGGGCATGCTGCACAACGCCGACATCTCCTGGACCCGCAAGATCAACCACCCCTCGGAAGTGCTCAAGAAGGGCCGGATGGTGGACGTGGTGGTGCTCACGTGCGAGCCGGAGAACCACCGCATCACCCTCGGCATGAAGCAGCTCATGGAGGATCCGTGGCCGCAGCTCGTGCAGCAGTTCTCGCTTCATGCCGTCGTGGACGGGACGATCACGAAGGTCGCCGGCTTCGGCCTGTTCGTGGAGATCGCCAAGGACGTGGAAGGCCTCATGCACCTCTCCGAGCTGGAGCTGGGCCCGAACGAGCGGCTGGAAGACCACTACAAGGTCGGCGCCAAGATCAAAGCCCAGGTGATCAAGCTCGACGAAGTGGAGCGGAAGATCGGCCTCAGCAACAGGAACCTGCCGTCCGACGCCACGTCTTCAGGCGGGTGACGCCCGTCACACGATCCGCAGAATTGTCCAGTCAACCTCGCCCCCGCGCATGAGCCCCCCCACCCCTCTCGAGAGCATCCAGCGCGGGGCGGTGGAGATCATTACCGACGCCGACCTGCGCCAGAAGCTCGCCCAGGGGCGCGCCCTGGTCATCAAAGCCGGCTTCGATCCGACCGCCCCCGACCTCCACCTGGGCCACACCGTCCTGTTGCGCAAGCTGCGGCAGTTCCAGGAGCTCGGGCACAAGGTCGTGTTCCTCATCGGCGACGCCACGGCGCTCATCGGCGATCCCTCGGGCCAGTCCAAAACCCGCAAACGGATGACCGAGCAGGAGGTCCGCGACAACGCCGAGACCTACCATGTCCAGGTCAAGCGGCTCCTGGTGAGCAGACCCGCCCTCTTGGAGTGCCGGCGGAACAGCGAGTGGTTCGGCGCGCAGCAGCCGTTCGGCTTGAAGGAACTCATGGAGCTGGCCTGCCGCTACACGGTGGCCCGGCTGATCGAGCGGGACGATTTCCAGAAGCGGCTGAAGGCCGGCCAGGAGATCAGCCTGCTCGAGCTGTTCTACCCGCTCATGCAGGGCTACGACTCGGTGATGCTGAAGGCGGACGTGGAGCTGGGTGGCACGGACCAGAAGTTCAACCTGCTGGTCGGCCGGGACCTGCAGCGCGCCTACGGCCAGGAGCCGCAGGTCGTCATCACCATGCCGCTTTTGGAAGGCACCGACGGCAGCCAGAAGATGTCCAAATCGCTGGGCAACCAGATCGGCATCAACGACCCGCCCGGCGAGATGTTCGGCAAGCTCATGTCCATCCCGGATACCCTCATCATCAAGTACTTCATGCTCCTGACCGATCTGGCGACCGACCAGGTCCTGGCGCTGGAGCAACAGCTGCGCGCTCGCGCCGTCAACCCGCGGGACGCCAAGGCCGACCTGGCGAGCCGGATCGTGACGATATACCACGACGCCGAAGCCGCCGCGCAGGCCAGGCAGGAGTTCGCGAAGGTCTTCTCGCGCCGGGAGCCGCCCTCGCATATGCCGGTTGTGCATGTGGATGCCGAGGCGGATGGCGAGGTCGTGAACATCGTGGAACTCCTTGTCAGTCAAGGGCTCGCGAAGACCAAGAACGAAGCCAGGCGGCTGATCGGGCAGGGAGGCGTCAAGTTGAACGGCATCGCCCTGAAGTCCCCGACGTTGCCCGCGGGGGAGGCTCAGGGCGTCCTGCAGGTTGGCTCCCGGTACTTCCGGAAATTGCTGCCTGGGTAGGATGTTGCCTGGGTAGGATTGACAAATCAGGCCACCCCCCCCTATACTAAGCGGACCAACGGAAGGAGGTGAACGGGATGAAGTCAGCGTTGGCACGAGTGAGTCTCGCCGTTTTTCTGTCCGGGGTCCTGCCGATGTCCGCGCTGCTGGCCCAGGAGTCCAAGGCGCTGCCGACCCTCTTGATCAAGGGGGAGGTGGTTTCTCTGGACACCTCTGATCCGGCCGCCAGCCTCCTCAAGGTCAAGGACCGGTATGGATTCGAAACGCCCATCTTCCTCACCCCGGAGACCGAGATCCAAGGGGCGGACGCGACCGCGCTGGCCGCGTCGAACCTGACCACAGGCGCGGCGGTGGAGGTCGAGTACAACTTTGATGTCAACACGGCGAAGCGCCACGCGGTGTCGGTGAAAGTCACCTCGACGCCGGCCGCGGCCCAACCGGCTGAAGCTCCAGCGGCTCCGGCCGCGCCGGAAGCCGCCGCCCCGGCGGCGCCGGTTGAAGCGCCGGCTCCAGCTGCCGCGGAGCCTGCGCCGGCTGCCGAGACGCAGCCAGCCGACAGCGCTCCAGTTCCGGAAGCTGCGCCGGCTGAGGCAGCGCCGGTTACGCAGTAACTGTCCCGGGGACACTTCTATATTTGCTATCGCAGACTAAAGAAAACGAGGAGCGTCCCCGGCGTTGGACACGGCGGCCCGGAAGCAGGGGCCGCCGTGTTCGTTTTCGGTACCCGATGACGCCCGTGGCGGACGCGCGCACCCAGCCGACCTTCCAATATCGCAAGCCGGTCCGCGGCTCGCTGGTCTGGTGGCTGCGGGTCTCCGGCGTCATCGCGTTCATCGCGATCCTCCTCATCCAGCTGCCCCGGTCGCAGGAAGTGCAGCTGGCCCGCATCGACCTGCGCTGGCTCGGCTTCTGCATGCTGCTGACGATGCTGCAGCTGTTGCTCGAGGCAACCGTCTGGCAGATGCTGCTCGCCGCCCAGCGCATCCGCTACCCCTACCCGAAGACCCTACTCGCCTATCTCGCGAGCCAATACCTGGGGCTGGTCACGCCTGGGCACGTCGGCGAGTTTTTGGCCGCCGGCTACATCTCCATGGATACCGGGATCACCTTCGGCTATGCGCTCTCGTCCGTGGTGATGAAGAAGACGCTCTTCTGGACCACCCTCATCGGCTTCGGGATCTGGGGGCTGCCGCTGTTGGCCGAGGTGCCGTTCCTCCACGGCGTGCAACAGGTGGTCTGGATGAGCGTGGCGGTGCTGGCGGTGCTCTCGGCCGGGATCGCGCTGTGGGTCGTCTCGCTGCGGCGGCTGACCCGCAAATGGCAGCGGCTGTCCCCCTGGCAGGTGGACATGACCGAGTTCTGGTTCGGTATGCGCCACCTGGCCACCCTGCGGCTCATCGTGCCGCTGGGCGTGGCCGTGGCGGCGTTCAGCCTGCTCTTCGTGCAGCTCGACGCGATCCTCCGCGCGATGGGGATCATCCTGCCGTTTCTCCTCGTGGCCCGCATCCTGGCCCTGAGCCGGATCGCCGCCCGCCTGGTGCCGATCTCCGTCGTCGGCTTCGGCTCGAAAGACGCGGCGGTGATCGTGCTGCTGTCCCAGCAGGGGTTCGAGTGGTCCGTGGGGCTGACCGCGACGCTCTTGTTCCTCGTCTGCTCCTACCTCGTGACCCTGCTCTTGAGCGGCGTCTGCTGGTGGATCAAGCCGCTCGTCATCCGGCACGCCGTCCCCTCCGGCCCGTAACGCGTCACTGGCATGCCGGACGCGGCCGTCTACCTCAAGCAGCTTGAGCTGGGGCCGATGCAGAACTTCATCTATCTCATCGGCGACCCGGACAGTCGCGAGGCCGCGGTCGTGGACCCCGGCTGGGAGGTGCCGGCGATCCTGGCGGCGGTGAAGCGCGACGGCTTTCGCCTGACCAAGGCGTTTGTCACGCACCACCACTTCGACCACGTCATGGGGCTGGTGGAGCTGCTGAAGGCGGTGGAGGTGCCAGTCTTCGTCCACCGGCATGATGCGCCGATGCTCACCCTGCCGCCTGCCGCCCTGCGGGTGACGTCCGGGGGTGAGACGGTCCAGGTGGGCCGGGTGCCGGTCGCCATCCTGCATACGCCGGGCCACACGCCGGGGTCGCAGTGCCTGCTCGTCAACAATCGGTCGCTGCTGACGGGCGATACCCTCTTCATCCGCGCCTGCGGGCGGTGGGACCTTCCCGGCGGCGACCCGGCTCAGCTCTACGAGAGCCTGGCGAACACGCTCAAGCGCCTGCCCGACGAGATCGTGGTCTGCCCGGGGCACCACTACGCCGACGCGCTCACCTCGACGATCGGGGAGGAGAAGCGCACGAACCCGTTTCTCCAGCTCCCCACCGTGGAGGAGTTCCTCCGCGTGGCCGGCGCCTCATGACCCCCCGACGATCGTACTCGCTGGCTGCGGGGGTGGCTCGCCTGCGGTGCGCGGCATCGCTCCGGCCGCCCAGCGTGCGGCCGGTCGCTCGGCGGCAGTCCTCGCTCGTCCCTCGCTGCGCTCGGGACACCGTGCCCGCTCGGGCTGCCGACGTGCCGCTCCCCGCAGGCGTCGCCTCCCCGCAGCCAGCGCGTGCAGCCCCGGCCCGGCGGGCGCGCGGATGATTCGCTCTGGCCTGCCGGCGGAGTGCGCGACCGCGCTGAAGGAGTGGGCAACCGTCCTCGAAGCGATGGCCCGCGGCGAGCAGCTCGTGCTGATCCGCAAGGGCGGGCTGATCGAGCCGGGCAGCGGCTTCGAGTTCGTCGCGGACACCTTCCTCTTCTATCCGACCTTCGAGCACCAGGCGGTCACCTACCTGCGCCCGCCCTACCAACGGTACTTCGAAGAAGCGCTCGCGCGCCGTGCGCCCGAGGGGCAGATCCGCTGCGAGCTCATCGGCGTCGTCGCGGCCTCGCGCCAGTCGGACGACCCGGCGGTGGTCGAGCGGTTGCAGGAGTTCCATATCTACAATGACGCCTTCGTGCGCCAGCGGCTGCAATGGCAGCCGCAGCAGCCGCTCGTGCTCGCCGTCGTGCGGGCGTTCCGCCTGACGCCGCCGCGCGTGTTGGCGGTTGCGCCGGCCTACGCCGGCTGCAAGTCCTGGGTGGCGCTGGACTCCCCTGTGCCGCTGGCGGGCGCGCAGCCAGTCCTGGAGGACGCCGTGTTCCAGGCGCGCCTGGCGGCGATCACCTCCCGCTGGTGCTGACCGCGCGGGATGCGCGTGCTCGTCTTCGGCGCGGGGGCGATCGGGAGCGTCCTGGGCGGCTTCCTCGCCGAGGCCGGGCACGATGTCACCCTGCTGGGGCGGCCCTGGCACCTTGAGGTCATCCGGCGCGAGGGGTTGCGGATCACCGGCCTCTGGGGCGATCACCACCTGCCTGCCGGCGCCTGCCTCTGGCAGGCAGGCAGGCACCGGCTTTCGACCGCGGCCAGCGTTGAGGAGCTGCCGGCTGCGACCGCGTTCGACTGGATCCTGCTCTGCGTGAAGGCGCATCAGACGGCCGAGGCCGCCAACAGCCTGCCCCGGGCGCTCGGGCCGCAGACGCTGCTCTGCGCCTGCCAGAACGGGTTGGGCAACTACGAGACGTTGATCCGCACGGTGGACCCCGACCGGGTGGCGTTGGGACGGGTCATCTTCGGCGTGGAGCTTTCGCCGGGCGCGGCGCGCGTGACGGTCTGCGCCGACGACATGGTCCTCGGCGCGCCGGCGCGCGGGTTCCCGCGCGAGCGGCTCTCCGCGTTGGCCGAGGCGCTGCGCTTCAGCGGCATCCCCTGCCGCACCACGGAGTCCATCTGGCCCGTCCTGTGGGCCAAAGTGCTCTACAACTGCGCGCTCAACGGCCTCTCCACCGTGCTCGAGGTGCCGTATGGCGCGCTGCTCGCGCAGCCGGGGGCGAGCCGCCTGATGCCCGTGATTCTCGAGGAGGCGTACCGCGTCGCGGCGGCCCATGAGGTCCGTCTCGAACCGGCCTCGGCGTCGGCGTATCTGGAGCGGCTGCGGGCGACGCTGATCCCGGCGACCGCCTCCCATCTGCCCTCCATGCTCCAGGATCTTCGCCGCGGCAAGCCGACCGAAATCGAGGCGATGAACGGCGCGATCGTCCGCCTCGCCGGGCAGGTGAACCTGCCCGCCCCCGCCAATGCCCTCGTGACGCGGCTCGTGCACGCCAAGGAACAGTTCACAGGCGTCGGGCAGGTGTGTTAAACTGGCGTTTACCCGGAACAGCCGGACCGTCGTGCCGATCCAACCGTACAAGCCGGACCACTTCTATTTTCCTGCAGTGGACCGAGAGGAAAATAGAAACGGTCCGATACCCAGAAGGAATGAGCGATTCACGCAGGAGACGAGGGTTTGTTACCGTGTATACCGGCAATGGCAAAGGCAAGACCACGGCGGCGTTGGGCATGGCCCTGCGCGCGCTGGGGCATGGCTGGCGGGTGCTCGTCATCCAATTCTTCAAGGGCGACTGGCCGGTGACGTTCGGGGAGCTCGAGATGAGCCGGCGGCTGTCGCCGCAGTTCGAGCTGCTGCAGCTCGGCAGGGGCTTCGTGAAGATCATGGGCGACCGGAAGCCCTTCGAGGAGCACCTCGCCGCGGCGAAGGAGGCGCTGCGCGTGGCGCGCGAGCGGATCACCTCAGGCCGGTACGACCTCATCGTGCTCGATGAGCTCATCTACGCGATCGACTACGCGGGTGTGTCGCTCGTGAGCGTGGAGGAGGTGCTGGGCCTGTTGGACGCGAAGCCGCCGTCGCTGCATCTGGTGCTCACCGGGCGCAACGCGCCGCAGGCGCTGGTCGACCGCGCGGATCTTGTGACGGAGATGCGGGAAGTGAAACACCCATGGCAGCGGAAGATCCCCGCGCAGGTCGGGATCGACTATTAGCGGAACAGCCGGACCGTGGTGCCGATCCAGCCGTACAAGCCGGACCACTTCTATTTTCCTGCAGTGGATCGACCTGCCTGCCGGCAGGCAGGTAGGAAAATAGAAACGGTCCGATACCCAGAAGGAATGAGCGATTCACGCAGGATAAAACAGTTGCCGAGCCGGACACTGGTGGAGGGCATCGAGCGGGCGCCGGCGCGGGCGATGTTGAAGGCGGTTGGCTTGACCGATGAGGACCTGCGGCGGCCACTCGTCGCGGTGGCCAACACGTGGATCGAGCTGATGCCCTGCAACATCCACCTGCGGCGCCTGGCCGAGCGGGTCAAGGCGGGCATCCGCGAGGCGGGCGGCACGCCGCTGGAGTTCAACACGATCGCGGTCTCGGACGGGATCTCGATGGGCACCGAGGGGATGAAGGCCTCGCTCGTCAGCCGGGAGGTCGTGGCGGACTCCATTGAGCTCGTCGTGCGGGGCCATCTGTTCGATGGCGTCGTCGCCCTCTCGGGGTGCGACAAGACGATCCCCGGGACCGTGATGGCGCTCCTTCGGCTCAATCTGCCGTCGCTGATGCTCTACGGCGGCTCGATTGCGCCCGGGCGCTTCCGGGGCAAGGATGTGACGATCCAGGATGTGTTCGAGGGGGTCGGCTCGTGCGCGGCCGGCCGGATGAGCCCGCGCGACCTGCGCGAGCTGGAAGACCGCGCCTGTCCCGGGCCCGGCGCGTGCGGCGGCCAATTCACCGCGAACACCATGGCGATGGCGATCGAGATGCTGGGGCTGTCCCCGATGGACAGCGCCAGCGTGCCGGCGATGGATCCCAAGAAGGATGACGTGGCCTTCGAGGCGGGGCGGCTGGTGATGGCGCTCATCCGGCGCAACCTCCGGCCCAGCCGCATCGTGACGCGGCAGGCGTTGGAGAACGCGATCGCCTCCGTCGCGGCGACAGGCGGATCGACCAACAGCGTCCTCCATCTCTTGGCCATCGCGCGGGAGGCCGGCGTGCCGCTGGCCATCGAGGATTTCGACCGGGTCAGCCGCGCCACGCCGCTGCTGGCCGACCTCAAACCGTGGGGCCGGTTCGTGGCGAATGATCTCTACGAAGCCGGCGGCGTGGCCCTGATCGCGAAGCGCCTGCTGACGGCGCGGCGGTTGCACGCTTCCGCCATGACCGTGACCGGCCGGACCATGGGGCAGGAAGCCCGGCGCGCCACAGAGACGCCGGGACAACGGGTGGTCCATCCCCTCAGCCGGCCGCTGAAGCCAACCGGCGGCCTGGTGATTCTGCGCGGCAATCTGGCGCCCGAGGGATGCGTGGTGAAGATCACCGGCCATGAGCCGTTGCGCTACGAGGGGCGCGCCCGCGTCTTCAATAGTGAGGAGGAGGCGTTCCAGGCCATTCAACGCCGGCGCATCAAGGCGGGCGAGGTGGTCGTCGTCCGCTACGAAGGGCCGAAAGGCGGCCCGGGGATGCGGGAGATGCTCGCGGTGACCGCGGCCATTGTCGGACAGGGGTTGGGTCGGTCCGTCGCGCTGCTGACCGACGGGCGGTTCTCCGGCGCCACCCACGGCCTGATGGCGGGGCATGTGGCCCCCGAGGCGGCCGTCGGCGGGCCGATCGCGTTGGTGCGCGACGGCGATCGGATTGCCTTTGACGTGCCCGCCCGTCGCCTGGATGTGACGCTGGCTCCGGCGGAACTGGCCCGCCGGTTTGCCGCGTGGCGTCCGCCCGCGCCGCGGTATACCTCCGGCGTCATGGCGAAGTACGCGCAGCTTGTCTCGTCGGCGTCTGAGGGGGCGGTGACCATCGCAGCCCCGCGGGTCGCGTCACGGCACGCCCCCGCCCGTCGACGGCCGGCGCGCCGCCCTTTCTCCGTCCGCCGCTAATCGGTATACTGTGCTCATGCAGGGATGGTGGAACTGGCAGACACGATAGGTTGAGGGCCTATTGCCGCAAGGCGTGGGGGTTCAAATCCCCCTCCCTGCATGTGTTTCCTGCGCCGGGGGATTTGAAGGGAGCCCCGCCT
>CAZKXY010000038.1:0-12032 GCA_964556925.1 uncultured Planctomycetales bacterium
ATCCCCCTCCCTGCATGTGTTTCCTGCGCCGGGGGATTTGAAGGGAGCCCCGCCTTCCGTACAGTCCATCTATTGACAACCTGCGGCACACTTGGTAGTGTGTGGGTGGTGCAGACTGCCCAATGGCTTGTGTGCGAGTTCAGGTGACCCCCAAGGGCGACGTGTCCTTGGGGGCTTTTGCTTAGAGGGGGGCGGGTGGAGTGAGCGCAGGCGGGACGTCGAAGGTCCTCGTCGCAGTGACCGGCGTGGCGCTGCTCGGGGGGGTGGGGGCAGAGGAGCTCGCGCGCCGCGCGGCGGAACGTCGCTACCGGCAGGCGCAGGAGGGGCGGCAGCAGCTCGAGTTGCAATTTGGCGAAGTGCTCGCCACCCATGAGCAGGTGAAGACGAATCTGCAGCGCGAGCAGCAGCGCTCGCAGGAGCTGACGCAGGCGCTGGGGACCATGCGGTCGCGGTTGGAAGAAGCGGTGGGTCGGCTCACCGAGGAAACCCGCCAGGTGCGCGAGCTGCAGACGCGGCTGACGGCGATGCAGCAGCAGATGGATTCGCTGCAGAGCGAGCTGGCCGTGGCGTTGCAGATCGACTGGCCCAAGCCCGCCGCGGAACAGGCTGAGCCGGTGGAGCTGCAGCGGATCGTCGTCAGCGACGCTGGCGCGGCGGAGTTGAACGGCCGGGTGCTCTCGGTCCATGAGCAGTGGAACTTCATCGTGATCGACCTGGGGTGGGACGCCGTCAAAATCGGCGATCTGGTCTCGATCTTCCGCGATGAGCAGTTGCTGGCGAAGGCCCGCGTCGAACGCGTGCAAGAAGGGGTGGCGGCCGCGACGGTGCTGCCCGAATGGAAAGCCGTGGAGATCCACGTCAACGACCTCGTGAAACTCCTCTCAGTTCGATGAACCTCGTGGCCCGTTGCGCGTGCGTCCTGTGGCTGCTCATGCCCGCCGTCCAGGCGGCTGAGACCGCCGACCCGGTCCCGATGAGCAAAACCGTGCTCATCATGAAAGTCGACAGCCTGGACCCCGTGCCGGTGCAGACGCACGTTGAGGAGCGTCCGCCGGCGATTGTCATCACGTTCCCTCCGCGCCGCGTGGTCGGAGCCATGCCGGAGCGCTCCTCCATCGCCCGGGGCGTCATCCGCTCCATCGCCGCGCGCTACGACACCATGGGGACCAGGCCGTCCGCCAAACGGTTCATCCAGGCGGTGCGGGTTGTCTTGAGCGGGCCGTATCAGGCGCGCGTCCGCTCGGAAAGCGGCGCCATCATTGTGGAGATCGAGCACCCCGCGTCCATCCGCAGCGCCTCAGTCGAAGTGGCCCTCAGGGGCGGAACGATCGGCCGGCTGGCCCGTCCGGACCATCTGATCAGCGCGCGGTTTCGCGCCATGCAGGACGCGCTGGCGCAGGCCGCGCCACCCCGTTGGCGGCTTCAGGTGGAGCCGTCCGCTGCGGTTCCCTCATCGGCGGTCGCGGGCGATCGCCTCTCCGCGGCGCGTCCGCCATCCGCCGAGACGGCTCAGCCGAGGCCTGGTGAGGCGCTGCGCGAGGACGTGACGGCAGCGCCATCCGTTCGCGGGTCGCGCAGGCCCTGGACCGGCGCCCTCCCGCTGTGGATCGGGATGGGAGTGCTCATGGCCGCTGGCGGATGGCTGCTCAGCCGCGCGGCCAGGCGGACGTCCGCCCCGAGGGGCTCCCGCGCGCCCTCAGGTGTCGTGCTGATCGATCAACTCGTGTGGCGGGCGTTTGAGCGGCAGGGCTACCAATTGGTGATCGAAACGGAGCTGAGGCAGCCGCCCTGGGGGACGTTCCGGATCATCGTGAAAGAGGGGGTGAAATCCGGATTGCTGTTCGTGGGCCACGGGCCCTTTTTCGAAAAGCAGACCGTGGAACGGTTCATCCGCGTCCTCGGGGAGGCCAAGGTCTCGCAGGGCATGCTCGTGGCGTCCGGCTCGTTCACGGTGCCGGCGCAGCGCCTGGCCAAGGAGCACCAGGTGGCGTTGGTCGGCCGCGAGCAGCTCATCGAGCTGCTCAGCGTTGGCGCCGGCAGCGAGTATTACGCGAAAGAGCTGAAGCAGGCCCAGGCCAGGCTCGACGAGGCGAAGGAGACGCTGGAGCAGTACGCCAGCGAGTTGGGCGCCATCCGGCGGCAGCGCAACGAGGCCAGCTGGTACCTGGGCGAGGAGCGGGCGCGGTCCGCCAAGCTCGAGGCGCAATTCGACGAGGCGGCCCAGCAGCTGCGCCGCTACGAGGCGGATCTCCAGCGCTGGGAGCAGGAGACGGCCGCCATGCGCCGCCGGTGGGAAGAGAGCGAATGGTACCTCGGCGAGTCGCGCGAGCGGTTGCGCCATGTGGAGGCGCAGGCCGCGGCCCTCGAGGACATCGCCACGCGCGCAGAGGCGACCGAGCAGGAGCGGCAGCAGGCGGTCGCGGCGCTGGAAGAAGAGCGCCGCAGCAGCGAGGCGTTGGAGGGGCAGCTGGCGGCGCTGCAGCAGCGGATGGACGAGGCCGCAGCTCGCGAGCGGCTGCTGCAGCACGCCTTTGATCAGCTCAAGCACCAGTGGGACTTGCTGCAAATTTTCGGTGATCGGAGGAAGCAGCGCCGCCAGCTGCTGCCCCAGGCGCGTGTGGAGCTGCGCTCCGGCAACGGGGAGGACGCCCTCCTCGCGAACGGCTTCCTGCGTGATATGAGCCGCTCCGGGATCGGCCTGGAGGCCGATCAGGAGCTCGCCACCCCGGCCTCCGCCCGGATGCGCTTAGTGGCCCCGGGGCAGGAGCCGATTGAATCAGCCGTGCAGATCCGCTGGCAGCAGCAGGCCGGTGAAGGGCCCGGCCGCTACCGGACCGGCTGCAAGTTTGTGCGGCTCTCCCCGGCGACGCGGGCGCAGGTGAAGGCGCTCCTGGAACCCCCCAGCTAAGCACGCCCAGACATGCAAGAGCGCCGGACGACTATTCGGATTCCCCACCGGGCGCGGATCCAGTACTGTCCCGCCGAGGACTTCCTTCCGCGAGACGGCCGGATCCTGAATGTGAGCGAGCAGGGCGCCGGCATCCTGATTCGCCGGGCCCATCAGACAGGCGAGCGGATGACGGTCAGCTTCCCCCTGCCGGGCGAAGATGACGATCCGCTGATTGCGACCGGCGTTGTCCGGTGGATCGGCCCCCGCTTGTTCAGGAATCGGTGGGTGCCGATGGGGTTGGAGTGGTTGCCCCCCGATGACGTGACCCGCCATCGCCTCCATCGGTTCCTCTACACGTCGGCCCAGGCGCTCGGCAAGGTTCGCCCGCCGGCATCCTTGGCGCGAGGCCGATGGTCGGCGGCGAAGCGCATCGTCGTCGGCCTCGTGGTGATCAGCCTGCTCCTGTCGGCCCTGGTGGGATTCAACTGGCTGCGCGCGTTCCAGGAGGAGCACCGCCGGCTGGGCATCATCGCGGAGGGACGCCGGCAGCGGATCGCGCACCTGGAGCAGCAGGAGGACCGGTTGACCACGGAGCTGGCGACGACGCAGCAGTCCTTGCAGGAGGCGATGACCGAGATGGCCCGTCTCGATCAGCAGGCGCGCGGGCTGGGCGCCGACGTGGGACAGCTGCGGAGCGAGATCGACGGGGTCCAACGGTCCTATGAGACGGTGCAGCGCTCGTACGCGACGATCCGCGAGGAGCGCCAGCAGCTCATGCAGCGCGTGCTCGACCTGGAGCAGGACCGGGCGCAGTTGGCGAAGCGGCTCTCGTCAGTCACCGACTTGCGGTTGGCGATTACGGAGGCGATCCAGCGCCGGAAGGACGAGCCGCAGGCGCAGCGCCTGTTTGAGCTGCGGACGCAGCGCCTGGCGGACGAGGAGGCGCTGGCGCAAGGCAACCGCGGCTTCGTGATCCGCGACGGCCAACCGACGATCACCGGCTCCACGGTGTGGATCAAGGTCCGCGACCCCGAGTTCTAACAGGTGTCAGACACCTTTCCCGCTTTGAAAGGTGTCTGACACCTAGCGGGACGGGGGCTGCCGCCGGTCCTTGACGTAGACACTCCCCTCAAACTGCTTCGCGTAGGCTTTCAGCTCCACCCACAGCGTAGCGACCTGCCCGGCGTGGGTCAAGGCCGTGGTCTCGTTGGTGACCAGGGCGATGGCGACCGAGAGCAGCGGCACGGTGATCTGCCGCCCTTTTCGGTCGGTATGGAGCAGGTGCCCGCGCCGGCGGTCCGCCTCATCGTAGAACGTCGGTGCCGTGTCGTTGAACGCGCGGATGATGGCTCGACAGAGCGCGTCTGCGCGGTCCGGCGCCGTGATCACAATGAAGTCATCCCCGCCGATGTGGCCGACGAAATCCATCGGGTGCCCGTGCGCGCGCACGGCCTCCAGGAGGATCTCGGCCGTGCGCTGGATGACCTCATCGCCCCGCTTGAAGCCATAATGGTCGTTGAAGGCTTTGAACCGGTTGAGGTCCACGTAGCCGACCGCCAACGGCCGGCCGGACGCGAGGCGCCGGTCCAGCTCCCGCTGGATGGAGACGTTGCCGGGCAGCTTCGTCAGGGGGTTCGCTTCCAGATCCCGAATCGTCCGCCGCAGGACCATCTGCACCCGGGCGAGCAGCTCCTGAGGCTCGAACGGCTTGACCAGGTAGTCGTCGGCGCCGGCGCTGATGCCGAACACCTTATCCTGGACCTCGCTCTTGCCCGTCAGCATGATGACGGGGATATGCTGGAGGAACGTGTCCTCTTTGAGCTGCTCGCAGACCTGCGGGCCGGTCAGGCCGGGCATCGTGAAGTCGAGGATCACCAGATCCGGCCGCTGGCTCCGCACCGCCTCGAGGGCGACCGCGCCGTCGGCAGCTTCCACCACCGCAAAACCCGCCGGCTCCAGGATCGACCGCAGGATGTCCCGCAGGTCGGGGTCGTCGTCCGCGATCAGGATCATGAGCGATGAGCGCTTCGTCATTCGCTGGCGGGCAGGCCTGCCTGCGCCGCACCACTCGTTGGCGCATCCGGTGCGGCAGGCAGGCTGACCGAGAACGCGCTGCCCTTGCCTTTCGCTGACGTCACCCAGATGCGGCCCTGGTGGGCCTCGACGATTCGCTTGACCAGGGCCAGGCCCAAGCCGCTCCCGCGGATCTCCTGGTTGATCGGATCGTTGGCCCGGTAGAATTGCTGGAAGAGCTTCTCCTGGTCCTCCGGCGCGATGCCACAGCCGGTGTCGCTGACCGTCGCCACGACGGAAGGACCCTCCCGCCTGAACGCCACCTGGATGCTCCCGCGCTCCGGGGTGTACTTGATGGCGTTCGACAGCAGGTTGAGGAAGACCCGCTGGAGGTGCTGCCGGTCGCCCACCAGCTCCTTCACTCCATCCCGGTCCACCGCGTACCGGAGGTGCTTGGCTTCCAGCTGCGGGTGGATGAGCTCCTGGAGGGTGGTGAGGAGCTCCTCGACCGGGATCCGTTGGCGTTCCATCGGCAGCCGCCCGGATTCGATCCGCGCGATGTCCAAGAGGTTGTTGATGAACTGGGTCAGCAAATCCGCGTGCTTCTCGACCTTGCCGATCCGCTCCGCCTGGGCCTTGGCCAGGGCGCCGAACTGCCCGCTGGCGAGCAGGGAGGCGTAGCCCTTGATGGCGGACAGCGGCGTGCGCAGCTCGTGGGAGACCGCGGAGACGAAATCGCTTTTTGCCTTGTTGAGGCGGACCAGCGCGGCGTTCGCTTCCGCCAGCTCGTGGGTGCGCTCATGGACCTTCCGCTCGAGGTCCTGCTGCGCCTGCCAGGTCTTCTCAAAGAGCGCCGAGTTTTCGATCGCCACGGCCAGCTGGTTCACCAGGATGGAGACCAGCTCCTCATCCGCTTTCGCGTTGGTGATGCCGATGGTGCGGCCCAGCACGAGGCAGCCGGCCGGCCCGGCGTGGGGGATGATCCCGGCCACCATCACGGTGGGGGCGTCCAGGAGGTCCACCAGGGCGCGGGAGGACGCGTCCAGCAGCGAGGGCGCCTGGAGCAGCTTGGGGGTGGGGGTGGTCAGGATGCGCCGCAGCAATCCGCTGGCGGTCAGGTGCGCGCTCAGCGCCTCGGCGGTCACCTGCGTGACGCCGACGAGCGACCGCCATTCCACGACGTCGAACGAGGGGCACATCCCCAGCAGGCCTTTAGAGAACCCGAAGTTCGTCACGACGGACGCCTCCAGCTTGGTGAAGACCTCGTCGGACCTGAGGCTGACCTGAAGCTGCCGGCCGAGCTGATACAGGGACATCAACGAGGCCAGCTGCCGATCGAGCTCTTCGTGGGTTCGGTGCAGCTCGAGATCCGTGCGGATGATGAGCTTGGCCTGTTGATCGAGCTGGCCGTAGGCATCCCGCAGCCGGCGCAGCTCCTGGAGCTGCCGATGGGCCAACTCGGCTTTGACCGCAAGGTACACGAGGCAACCGAGGGCCACGGAGACCATGCCGAGGGATTGGAATCCCAGCAGGAGCAAGAGGACGGCCATGAGCCCGATGGCCAACGCCAACGCAGGCAGGGGGGCCATCGAGTCAATCCCCAAGCGCCACCACGAGGACGGACCCCGTCTGGGTGGCGCAGGACTCAGCGGGTGAGGCGCTGAATGACACTTGCTCGCCGTAGGTGTAGCACCCGGCCATGGGGGTCGAGCTGCCGACGGCCTCGCGGATGCGGGCGATCTCGAGCGCGGCGTGCGCCGCGCCCAGCAGCGTGCGCCGGATCACGGAGTCGAAGACCAGCACGCAGGTCACCCGGTTGAGCGCTTGGACCGCTTGCTGGGCGGCCTTCCGGGCGGCGTTCAGCACCAGCTCTCGGCTGCCGAGCATCAATTGCAGCCACGTCCCTTCCTGGACGTCGCCGTTGCACACCAGGCTGCCGCCTTCGCCGAACGACACGACGTTCCGCAGCAGCCACCGGTCGGTCGTCTCGTTGCACAGGCCGAGGGGATAGGCGATGGCTTGCCGCGTCTGCCCCGTCACGCAGAGGCGCTCGGCGGCATCGGCTCCAAAGTACTCCTCGTACACGGACGCCGCGGGCTTGCGATCCAGCTCCATCAGCACGTTGGCGCGCGCCCGGGTGATGCGCCGGGGCTTGCTGATCGGCGCAAAGCCGTGCTCGATGCCGATGCCGATCTTCAGCGGCTGGCCCAACAGCACGCCGGTCACCGCCCGGCTGACGGCGCGGTCCTGCGCGTATTGATACGTTTGCGTGAAGCGGAGGTCGTCTCCCGCCATGGCGCCCACCACGAGCGAGCTGGTGCCGAAGACTTCCTGGATGCCTCTGACGACGTCGGCGTACTTGGGGATCAGGCCATCGCCGAACAGCAGAAACCCAGCGCGCGGCGAGGCCGGGAAGTCCCGGAGCGCGTGCGAGGCCGCTTGCTGGCCAGCAAGCCGCGGCGCGGTCGCGACCCCCTCGCTGACGCCGATGCTGCACGCCAGCGCGTCCGACGCCAGCAGCACCACGACGCAGCTATGGCTGATCGGGCCGTCAGGGATGATCTCCCCCGCCGTGCTTTGCCCGGTGAGCGGCACGCCGTCGAGCACCGCGCGCACGCCTCGCAGGAGCTGCTCCTGATCCAGCCACGACGAGCCGAACACCAGGGCCAGTTTGTGCTTCCGCCTTGGCAACAGCTCTAGGGCCCGCGCCGCCGCTTCGCGCCCGCAGGCGTCGGCGTCCGAGCGCGTGCTCCACCCGACTGAAGCGACCACCATCTCAGGCATCATACTGTGAGTATATCTGATCAAGAACGCATCAAGAAGCTTACCGGAGCATACACCCAGCAGAAAGGAAAAGGTGTCAGACACTTTTCCCGCTTTGAAAAGTGTCTGACACCTTGGGTTAGGTTGAGGAGGGTTTCACGCGGCGCTTGTCGGCGTAGAGCGAGGCGTCGGCGGCCTCAAGGATCTCTTGCGAGCTGTCATCGTCGTCCTCCACCCGGCTCATCCCGACGCTCAGGCTGAGCGGGGGGAGGCGCTTCGGCGATGCGTCTGGGACGGGGATCGGAATCGCAATCTGCCGCAGCTTGCCGGCGACCAGATCCGCCTGCTCGGGGCTGGTCTCCGGCAAGGCGACGATGAACTCATCCCCGCCGAACCGCGCCAGGATGTCCGACTGTCGAAGGATGGTTTTCAGCTCGCGGGCGATGTGTTGCAGGACGAGGTCGCCGGTGTGGTGGCCCAGCCGGTCGTTGACCTGCTTGAAGCCGTTGACGTCAATCATGAGGCACGCCAGCGGCCGCTGGTATCGCTTGGCGCGCTCGTATTCCCACTCCCACCGGTTCAGGAAGAATCGCCGGTTGTAGAGGCCGGTGAGTTCATCCGTGATCGCGGCCTGCCTCAACCGCTGGGTCGCGCGCCGCAGCGCGGCGGTGCGGCGCTCCACCGCCCGCTCCAGCAGCCACGCCCGGGCGGCCAGGATCCAGATGATCCCGATGACGCCCAGCCCGGCGATGAGGCTCAAGAGCGTCAGCAGCAGATTGAACCAGGACAGCGTCCGGGCGACGCCCGTGCTGCCGGGCTGCATCTCGATGGTCCAGCGCGCCGCATCGATCGTGACCGGGACGCGCTCGACGCGCGGCGGAGCGTTCCCCGCCGCCTGCCAGGTGCTCGACCGATAGACGCGCGTGGCGCCGTCAAGCAGCTGGACCGGATAGCGCGCGGACAGGGTCGTGGCGAAGAAATCCTCAAGCAACGGCTTCAGCTCGAACACCCCGACGATCGCGTGCTTGCGGGAGGCGGGGGAGCGGAGCGGCTCCAGCATGAGGAGGAACGCGCGCTCGTTCTTGGTCGTGGCGACGAACGTCGACGCGACGCGCCAGACCCCGCGCAGCTGCGTCCGTGAGAGGAGGGCCCCGTCGACTTGGCCCAGCTCAAATCGGGAGAGGCCCTTCGGCGGCGCCCACCAGATCGGCGGGTGGGAGGCCTGCACCATGCCCGCGCCCAGCAGGTGGCGGGTGTGATCGACGGCGCTTTGCCCCATGGCCGTCAGCTGCTCCGGCGACAGGGTCGGCCGGCGATCCAGGGTGTCCCGGAGGAAGGTGAGGGTGCCGCGACGGCTCTGGAGCGATCGGACCAGCTGTTGCGCGGTCTGGGTCAGGATGGTGCGGGTATCGGACTGGACCGCGCGCCGCTCATGCCATCGGATGAACAGGATGAGGCCGAGCAGCAGGCTGCTGGCGAGCAGCGTCGCGATGGAGGCGCTGAGGATGCGCCGGTACCGCTTGGCCGTGAGGCGCACGAGGCCTGCGCCGAGTCCGGATCCAAAGTACATGATCCATCATTCTAGACCTTTCGCCAGGACGACTCAAGGCAGGAAGCGGACAGCAAAAGGTGTCAGACACCTTTCAAAGCGGGAAAGGTGTCTGACACCAATTCAAAAGCCGGGGACGGACGTGCAGCCGGTGGGAGGCTTGCTTGTCTTGACCTTCTCCAGGAGCGCTTCAGCCTCCTTGGTCGCTTTGGCTTCCGCCTCCTGCTTGGTGGCGCCTTCAGCCTTGACGACCCAGGCGCCGGGATCGGCGTTATCGATCGTGGTGTGGTAGGTGGAGCCGAGCCGGTACGTGACGATCGTCACCGGCCAGCCCGCCAGTTGCGTTTTCCGCTGCGAGTAGTCTTCAGGCTTCGGCATGGATTACGGTTTCTCAACGGGCGCGGCGACGAGGTTGCCCCACTCGGTCCAGCTGCCGTCGTAGTTCTTGACGTTGGAGAAGCCCAGCAGGTACTTCAAGACGAACCAGGTGTGGCTGGACCGCTCTCCGATGCGGCAGTAGGCGATGACCGGCTTCTCGCCCGCAATGCCGGCCCCCCCGTAGAGCGCCCGCAAGTCCTCCACACTCTTGAACGTGCCGTCATCATTGCAGGCTTTGCCCCAGGGGATGTTCTTCGCGCCGGGGATATGACCGCCGCGCTGGCAGGTTTCGGGAAGCCCCGGCGGCGCCAGGATCTCTCCGGCGTACTCCTGCGGGCTGCGCACGTCGACAAGCTGGGCCGCGCGCTCTGCCGAGGCCTGCTGCACCTCGGGCAGGAACGCGCGGATCGACACATCCGGCGCCTTGGCGGCATAGGAGGACGGGGTGGCCTTCGGCGCATCCGTGGTCAGCTCGCGGCCTTCCGCGATCCACTTCTTGCGGCCGCCGTTCATCAGCCGGACGTCCTGGTGGCCGTAAATCTTCAGCTGCCAGAACGCCCACGCCGCGAACCAGTTGTTGTTGTCCCCATAGAGCACGACCGTGGTGGAGGGGCTGATGCCGGAGGTGGCCATCAGCTTTTCGAACTTGTCCTTGGGGATGATGTCGCGCCGGAGCGTGTCGCAGAGCTGCGTGTCCCATGCCCAGCCGGCCGCGTTGGGGACATGCCCTTCGCCATAGGCCTTGGTGTCCACGTCCACCTCCACGAGCCGGACGGCGGGGTCCGTGAGGTGCTGGGCCACCCAGTCCGTGGAGACGAGGACCGCCTGTTGCGTCTGTGTTGCGGGGGATGTTTGGACCGCCATGTCCGCCTCCTGCTTTTGGCCTCACGACGTGCTACCGGGAGTTCCCATTCTAGGGAACCCCGAAGGGGGCTGTCAAGAAAAAGCCATGATCGGCGTCATGGAGCGGCGCCGGTTTCGTAAGCGTGCCAGAGGGCGAGCAGCATGAGCAGCTCCGAATAGAGGTAGGGCCGGAAGTACCACCCGCCCGCCGCCAGCACCAGGCCATCCAGCGCGAGGCACAGCTGCGCGGCGATCAGGCCCAGGAGGGCGACCCGAATGGAACGTCCCGGCACCTTGCGCAGGAAGAGCAGGCACGCGGCGAGGAACCCCGCCACGAACAGGCCATGGGCGATCGCCAGCAGACCCTGCCAGCCAGGCGTCAGGCGCACGCTCCAGCCGATCACGCGGTCTGGGACGGGCTGCATGCCGCCGACCAGGATCACCGCGCCAGACACGAGCAGCCACGGGCTGAGCCAGCGCAGCAGCTTCTTCGGCGTCATGGCCGGATGGCGCAGCAGCTGATCGACCGCGAAGGCGCTCTGCAGCGGGAAGGCGAAGGAGGTGGCGAACCAGAGACGGCGCAGCGCCCAGACCGGCTCAGGGGCGCTCGCCGTGGCGAAACAGGCCATCGCCGCATAGCGGCCGAGGACGAGCAGGCCGCTTCCGATCAGCAGCCACCGCAGCCACGCCGGAGACACCCGCCGGAAGCTCGAGAGGGTCAGCAGCGTGACGCCGCCGGCGAGCCCCAGGAGAAAGAGATAGAGGCCTGCCAGCGAGCCCATGGCGTCGGTGGCGGCTGGCTACCGACTTGGCACGCGCGCCAGCCGCAGGCGGGTCACCAGGGCGAAGCCGCTGAACAGCGCCGCGGAACACACGAGATCGCCCGCGACGCTGCTGCGAAAGAAGGGAAGGGCGGCCACGTAACACTGCCAGAGCCCGGCCGGGGTGTGGGCGTAGAGGCCGCCGGAGAGCCAGACGCCGAAGTTGCTCACGAGGAAGAAGATCACCGAGCCGGCCAGCGTGCCGGCCACGATGCGGGCCGGGCTCGGCCGCGGGCGCAGCCACCAGCCGATCATGCCGGTGAGCAGGAACGCCCCCCAGGTGAACGGGACGGTGGCGTGCCAGCCGATGAGCGCGTCGCTGACCGCGACGATCGCCAAGGGCAGCACGAGCCCCCAGCGGGCCGGCAGATACGTGCCGCCGAACAGTGCGATCGCCGCCACCGGGGTGACATTCCACGGGTGGGGCACCAGTCGCGAGAGCACGCCCAGCACGATGAAGCCGAGCGCCACGCCATCATTCGGACGATGGAGCACCTGTCGCATCTTCTCCCTCCTGCTCAAAACTGCACCGTGACGCCGGTCACCCATGAGGTCGGCGGCGCCGGGTTCTCCCCGGTCGAAATGATCGTCCCGTTGCTCGATTGGAAGCTCGTGTACTCCTCGTTCGTGACGTTCTGGACGGTCAGGTACACGCTGCCCCAATCGTACACCAGCCGCACGCCGGCGTCCAGCACGCCGTAGTTGTCCCCGGGCAGCCGATTGTTGAAGTCGTTGATGCGGAAGAAATCCTGGACGAGCTCCCAGTCCAGCGTGA
>CAZKXY010000039.1:0-11962 GCA_964556925.1 uncultured Planctomycetales bacterium
GCCCGCCGCCTGCGACGGTGCCGGGGCCCTCGGCGCAAAGCCGCGCAGCGGATCCAGCAGCGAGACATCGGTGCGGCGCCAGATGTCGTCGCTCGGATGCGGCCAGGGCAGCTGCTGGTGGGCCGCCAGCGCCTTGCGGCGCAGCTCGGTCACCCAGGCCGGCTCCCCACTCCGACCGGCCAATGCATCAATCGTCGCCAGGTCAAACGCTTGGGCCATCGCCGCGGACTCCAAAGTGCCAGGCACTTCGCCGCTTCAAACTTCTGCTGCCCTGTGGAAAACTCGAGTTTTCCACAGATGCACGGAAGATCTAACCGGCGAAGTGCCTGGCACTTTTTACACGTTAAAGGACGTGCCACAGCCGCAGGACTTCTTGGCCAGCGGGTTGCTGAACTCGAAGCCGCCGCCCATGAGGCTGTTCTTGTAGTCAATGCTCGTCCCGTCGAGATACAGGTGGCTCTTGGCGTCGATCAGGATCTTGATGCCGTCCTGCTCGAAGACCGTGTCGTACTGCTTCGGGCTTGCCTCGTCCAAGGACAGGACGTAGGTCATCCCCGAACAGCCCCCGCCCTTCACCCCGACCCGCAGGCCGAGGTTGGGCTTCTGCTCCTTCTCCATGAGCCGCCTGACCTCTTGAGCGGCCGCCGGCGTCAGTGTCACCATATTCCTCCTCCTCACCGGTGTCTGGCTCTCCGCGGTCGCCCGGCGCCAGGCACTTCACCATCACATCCGACAGTGAAGAGCCAGGCGCCGAAGCGGGGTGCCTGACACCGGAACTGTCTCACCCCACTGCCCCTTCCATCTCCAACTGGACGAGCCGGTTCAGCTCCACCGCGTACTCCAGCGGCAGCGCCTTCACGAACGGCTCGATGAACCCGTTGACGATCATCATCATCGCCTCGGACTCCTTCAGCCCTCGGCTCATCGCGTAGAAGAGCTGCTCGTCGCCGATCTTGGACACCGTCGCCTCATGGCCGATCTGCACGCGCTTCTCGTCGATTTCCATCGTCGGGTACGTGTCCGACCGCGACTCCGGGTTGAGCAGCAGCGCATCGCAGCGCACGGTGGATTTCGCGTTCGCCGCGCCCGGGTAGACCTTCACGAGGCCCCGGTAGCTCGTGCGCCCCGTCCCCTTCGAGATCGACTTCGACGTGATGACCGACGCGGTATCCGGCGCGGCGTGGATCATCTTCGCCCCGGCATCCTGGTGCTGCCCGTCGCTCGCGAACGCGACAGAGAGCACCTCACCGCGCGCCCCGCGCCCCATGAGGTACACCCCGGGGTACTTCATCGTGAGGCGCGAACCGAGGTTCCCGTCTAACCATTCTACCGTGGCACCCTCATGCGCGACCGCGCGTTTCGTCACGAGGTTGTAGACGTTCTTCGACCAGTTCTGGATCGTCACGTAGCGGATCTTCGCGTGCGGCAGCGCGATGAGCTCCACGACCGCCGAGTGCAGCGAATCTGACGAGTAGCTCGGCGCGGTGCAATTATGGACAGCAACGCCACCCGCCACGTACGACTCGTTCCCTTCGACGCTGAAGTTGTACACCGGCACACGCGTCACCTGGCGCTTCGTGATCCGCTTGATCGGAACATAGGCGTAACGGCCATCGATGGCGAACATCGTCGCCCGCTTCTTCCGATTCAGCGATGCTTTCACTGTGCGGCCGACCAGCTTGCCGAACGCGACCGCGAACTCCCCTCCGACGCCGACAACGTACATTGCCTGCCGGCTTTCATGCCGCCGATCGCGCTTGTTGAGGAATGCCACCACGCCGAGGCGCAGCAGCACATCCCGCAACTGACGGGCGAGCACCGGCGAGATCGTGGTAAGCCGGAAAATTTCCTTTCGCCCATGCTTGTTGCGCTGGTTGTAGGAGTTGCCGTCACCGCGGAAGACGCCCCGGATCAGCTCCCGCTGCTTCTCCGGCGTCTCGAGCATCATCCACTGCGGGATGCGCCGCGTGGCAGCCGACTCGCCGAAACACTGCCGGAACGCCTGCGCCAACCTCGCGGAGCTCACGACGAGTGAAATGCCGTGGTTCTGGTGGTGGGGAAACTCGTCCACCTTCGTGACGCCGAGCGTGGTGCGCAGGAGTCGCTTGACGTCATTGATCCAATTCCGCTCAGTCTCCCCACATGAAAAGTGGAGGTAGCCGCGAGGATTCACGCTGCCCTCGGCAAGGAAATACCCAGCCAACCGGAAGAACTCCGGGGTGCTCGGCAGCTCAACCGTTTCCTGCTGGCGCCGAAACGTGACGGGAACCGAAGCCGAAGGCCCCGGTTCCACAATGCGGTTCACCGGTACGGCGAGGTAGTCTAAGCGGCGCAGGTCCTTGGGTGTTCCCCAGCGAACGTCCCAGTGGCGATTTCGCTCGTTGCCTCGCTCACGTTTGACATACAGGAAGGGGTGCTCTTCCGTGACCTCGAGACGCTGGGTGGCGTCGCCATAGACCTCAATGGTGTAGAGCGGCCCGCTGTAGGGTCGCTCCTGGGTGTGATAGACCCGGCGGTACTCGCCGGTGTGTGTCAGGACGCGCTCACCGATTTTAATGTCCTCAATGGGCTTGTAGTCGGGGTTGGTGGTTACCAGAGCGCCTTTCGTAAAACAGCCTTCGATATACGTGACCTCCGCGCCTTCGTCCGCGATGATGAGGGTGCGCTCAAACTGGCCCATGTTCTTTGCATTGATCCGGAAGTAGGCCTGCAGCGGCATCGGCACCTTCACGCCCTTCGGCACATAGATGAACGAACCGCCCGACCAGACCGACGTGTTCAGCGCCGCGAACTTATTGTCGGCCGGGGGGATCACCGTCCCGAAGAAGCGCTGCACAATCTCCGGCTGCTCCTTGAGCCCCGTGTCCATGTCGAGGAAGATCACACCCAGCTTCTGCAGATCTTCTCGCATCGAGTGGTACACCGACTCAGATTCATATTGGGCCGACACTCCAGCCAGAAACTTCCGTTCGGCCTCGGGGATCCCGAGCCGGTCGAAGGTCTCCTTGATCTCCGCCGGCACCTCGTCCCATGACGTGCCTTTCTTCTCGGTGGGCTTGAGGTAGTAATAGATGTCCCCGAACTTGATGCTGCTCAGGAGCGCGGTGTTGGCCCACTGCGGCATCGGTTTGCTGACAAAATGCCGATACCCCCGCAGCCGCTGCTCCAGCATCCACGCAGGCTCCTCCTTCATCCCGGAGATCTGCTTGACCCTCTCCTCATCCAGGCCCGGCTCGGCCTTGAAGACCGAGCGCTCCGGCACGTGGAAGCCGTAGAGCTTCTCGTACTCCTCGTTGATGTGGAGATCCGGTTTGGGCGTCGCCATCAGCTCCCTCACGCCTGAGCCGGCGCGATGGCCGGCTTGAACCCCTCGTAGCCTTTCGACTCCAGCTCCAATGCCAGCTCCGGGCCGCCCGAGCGGACAATGCGGCCGTCCACCAGCACGTGCACCGCATCCGGCTGGACGTAGGTGAGCAGCCGCTGGTAGTGCGTGATCAGCAGGATGCCTCGCTGCGGACTGCGCAGCGCGTTGATGCCGGCGGCGACCGTCTTCAGCGCGTCGATATCCAGCCCGGAGTCGGTTTCGTCGAGGACGGCCAGGGCCGGGTTGAGCACCGCCATTTGCAGGATCTCCATCCGCTTCTTCTCGCCGCCGGAAAAGCCGTCGTTCACGTACCGGTTCATGAACGCGTCCGGGATGCCCAGCGTTTTCAACTGCGTCTTCATGGTCTGGCGAAACTCCCGGACCGGCACGTCCTGCCCGCGCACCCCGCGCAGCGACGCCCGCAGGAAATTCGCGATGGTCACCCCGGGGATCGCAATCGGGTACTGAAACGCGAGGAAGACCCCCCGCTTGGCCCGCGCATCCGGGGAGAGCCCGCCGAGCTCCTGCCCCTGTGACAGCATCCGGCCGGCGGTCACCTGGTATTTCGGGTGCCCCATGAGGCAGAAGGAGAGGGTGCTTTTGCCCGACCCGTTCGGCCCCATCAGCGCGTGGACCTCGCCGGCGCGCACCGTCAGCGTCAACCCCTTGAGGATCTCCTTGCCCTCCACCGACACGTGGAGATCCTCGACCTGCAACAGGGGCGCCATTGGTGACTGAGTTGTCGCCTTTCCGTTCTGTGACATCGTCGACCTCGTCTCCTCGCTCAGGACCAGCGTTTCGTCAGCCGCGCAGCCACCGTGTACTCGCTGTCCAGCAAATTGGCCAGCGTGGTCTGGTCCAGGAACGTCTGGATGTAGCCGGTCAGGCCGGACCAGACCGACCGGATGCCGCAGTCGCTGAAGTGGACGCAGACCTGCAGGTTGCCGGTGTACTGGCGGCAGATGTGGTTGGTCGTCTGGATCGTGCCCAGCGCCCGCACCACCTCGCCAAGCGTGATCGCCGAGGCCGGGCGGTTCAACACGTACCCGCCCCTGATCCCCCGCACGCTGTGCACCAAGCCGGCCCGCGAGAGGTCGCGCAGCAGCTTCTCCACGTACGCGCCGGAGAGCCCCTCCTTGGCCGCGATCTCCCGCACGCTGACCAGCTGATGCTGCGGCATCCGGGCCAACTGGAGCAGGCAGCGCAGCCCGTATTCTTCCTTCGCCGTGATCTTCATCCTACCTCCGAGACTACTCTAATATGACCTTTTTGTCAAGTATTCCCGTAAAAGGTGTCAGACACCTTTCCCGCTTTGAAAGGTGTCTGACACCTTGAGCGGTTAGGGGTTCTCGAAGGCGAACTCGACTGAGGCGGTGCCGCCGTCGGTCACGGTAACCGGCTGGATCTGAACGCCCAGCGTCTCATGCCAGGCCTCCAAGGTGTAGGTGCCGGCGGGCACGTCGGGCAGGGTGAAGCGGCCGTCCGCAGCGGTGACGGCGAAGAAAGGATGCGGGAGCACGTGCAGGTAGGCGACCATCCAGAAGTGGACATCGCACTTCAGCGGAATGCCGATCTCCGGCTTCGACAGGACCCGTCGCGTCTTCATGCCCTGCACCGGCTGGGCGAGGTTGAACGACTGGCCCTGCTTCGACTGGGCCCGGACGTTGTGCAGCAGCGCGTCGTCGTTGCACACCTCGACCGGCTGGCCGGCCATGACCGCGGCCACGTGCGGGACGAACACGCAGCCTTTCTGGCTGTACACGACCGGCTCGCTGGACGGCGTGTAGGCGCCGGCCGCCGCGTCCTTGAGGTAGACGAGCGTCCAGCGCAGCGTCCCGTTGTCGTTGACGATCAGCGTTTCGATCTCGGGCGGCGCGTCGCCGTGGATTAGCGCGCAGGCTTTTTCTCCTCCGAAGTTCACGTGCTGGCGCGGCGGCGGCGTCCCCTTGAAGGCCACGGTGCCGGTGACCGCGCCGCCGGCCTCCGCCGTCGCCGCCAACAGCCCCACGGCGCCGACGAGCGCTCCGGCGAGCACCCCTACCCGCGGCAGGATGGCGAGGCATCGACGCATGCGCGTTCCTCCTCTTGGAGTGCGACAAACGGCACGACCTCGCCGCGCAGCGACGCGGCGGCTTCCCGGCCTTCCGCATCGCCCGCGAAGGCGGCGATCCCGGAGCCCATGGGGGTCATCAGCGCGTTGCTGCGAACATACCAGGCGTGTCGGCCATCCACCCACGCGCCCGTCTCGTACGCATGGACCCACACGTGAGACGGCGGCGCGTGCCATCGCGCCACGTGACGGATCAGGCAGCCGATGTCATCAAACACCGCGGTCTCTCCGCCCGCCGACCGCGCCGCCGCCGCGAACCGCTCCTCGCTGATCAGCATGCGGCACTCCGCGCACGCCGCCTCGCCGTACCGGATCACGGGTGGCCCGGCGGCCTGCCGCGAGCCGCAGCCGGCCAGCCCGACGACCGCCGTCAGCGCCCACGCCGCCAGCCGCGACATCCTCACAGGGCTCCGCGTCGGCGAAACGTCCAGGCGGCCAGGCCCAGGGCAGCCGCCATCCATGCGGCCAAGACGCTGGCCATGACCAGCCGCAGCCAGGGGCCGAGCACGTCCGCCGCGTATCGGCCCGATGGGCCCAGGGTGTCCAGCGTCCCGTGCAGCGCGGGAAGCGCCACGAGCTTGAACGCCTGCACGGGGTTCATGAGCGACACCCACAGGAGCTGACCCGGCGTCAGGCGCAGCACCATCGCGGTGCCGATCACCCCGAGGTCGCTGAGGAACACCACCGTCAGCCACACCAGCAACGCCAGGCCGACCGCGGTCGCCGTGCGTCCCGCCCACACCGACAGGAGCAGCCCCAGCCCCACATGCACTCCGCCCAGGAGCGCGGTGCACGCCGCCAATGTGAGGAATCCGCCCACGCGGTCCAGGCTGGTGGCGCTCGCCAGGAACGCCCCGCTGACCAGAAAGCCAACGGCCACCACCCCGGCGACGGCAGCGAGCGTTCCGAGCGTCTTGCCGGCGAAGACTTCTACCGCCGTGACCGGCTGCGCCAGCACCGTCAGGAGCGTGCCCTGCTCGCGCTCCCCGGCAATGCTCATCGCCCCGAGCAACAGGCCCATCAGCGGCACGAGCAGCATCACCAACTGCAAGAGGCTGGCGGTGGTCCGTCCAAATCCGGCCAGCCCGAACGTGCCCAGCCCGGAGAGCCCCAGCACGCTGAGCCCGAGGGCGGCGAGGGTGAACACGGCGGCGAAGAGCACGAACCACCGGTTGCGCCGCGCGTCACGCAGCTCCTTGCCCGCAATCGTCGCCAGCACGCGTGAGCGCATCGCGCTACCCCTCGCTCTCCACGTCGAGATCCAACACCGGAATGCCGGCTTCCTGCAGCCGCGCCAGCGGCTCGGCCCGTCGCCCGATCGTGCCGCCGACCCACAGTTGCGCGCCGTTGGGATGGACGGAGAAGCCATGGCGGGAGAGCACCAACGCGGCGTCCGCGGCCCGGCCCTCCGGCACGGTAATCCAGAGGATGGCCCGGCCCCCGATCTCGGCTGCGGCCGCCTCCGGCGGACCATCCGCCACCTTGCGGCCCTGGCGCAACACGATGACGCGCTGCGCGAGCCTCCAGATGTCGCCCGCCCGATGCGAGCACAACAGCAGCGTCTTGCCGCGCTCCGCGAGGCGGCGCAGCAGCCCCATCAGCTCATGCCGGGTCGCGACGTCCAGATGGCTGGCCGGCTCATCGAGGAGCAGGATCGGCGGATCGCCCAGCAGCGCCACCGCCAGCGCCAGCTTCTGCTTCATCCCGCCGGAGAGCGCGCCAACTGGTGTCGCGGCCAGCGCCGTCAGGCCCCACTCGTCCAGCAGCGCGTCGGCCTGGCGCGGCTCGACCTGGCGCAGACGCGCGTAAAAGGTGCAGACCTCCGAAACCGGCTCATCGATGGGAAACCGAACCTCCTGCGGCGCATAGCCGAGCAGACGCCTCGCCTCGCGGCCCTGCCGGCGCGCATCCAGCCCCAAGACGCTCGCCTGTCCTTCATAGGGCACGATCCCGAGCAGGCACCGCAGCAGGGTCGTCTTGCCGGCGCCGTTCGGGCCCCACAGCACGACGGTTTCGCCGCGCGCCACCTCGAGATCCACCGCATCGAGCGCCGTGAGGCGCCCAAACCGCTTGGTGAGGCGGCGGGCGGACAGCGCCGCTGCAGGAGAGCAGTCGTGTAACGCGTCGTGCGGCATCGTCATCCTCACCCGTGACGGCCCGCGGCCGCTGCCACCGGTGGTCGCATGCGCGGCGAGGCGTCGACCAACAGCGGCCTCGGCGCGAAGATCGGAAACAGCCGCGCGCCAAGCTCCAGCGCCTCGACCACCAGGCTGCCGGTGTAGAGCCGCAGCGCCGGGTACCGGTCGGTCAGGTGCTCAAACCACGCCACCGCCTCGTAGGGCAAATCCCCGACCCCGTCTCCCGCCGCATCATATCCCCGGTAGTCGCTCCAGAAATTGCCGGCCCACCGGTTCGTCGAGCGCTCCCCGATCCCCTCGATGCGCACCTGGCGGCCGTTCTCGATGAAGCTGTTCTCGGTGAAGCGATTGCCCTGCGCGGTGGGCACCACCGTCAGGCCGGTGTCGTTGTAGGCGACGATGTTGCCGCGGAAGTCCCCGGTCACCCCGTCGAGAAACAGCCCCGCGCGGTTGTCCGCGATGAGATTGGCCTCCACCACGGTCTCGGTCATGTCCTTGAGCCCGATCCCGAACCCGCTCGGCCCCCGGTTGCCGGTCAGTCGGTTGCCGGTCACCCGCAGGCGCCGGCTGTACATCAGATACGCGCCAACGGAATTGTCCGAGAGGCGGTTGCCGATGACCGTGGCCCCGTGGCAGTACATGACGTGCAGGCCGTAGCGCGCCCGCGTGACCGTGTTGTCGCGCACCGTGAGGTCCTGCGAGTACCACAGCACCGCGTCACGTCCCTCGGCGAGCTCGTTGCCCTCGATGGTCACCCCATCGCTGTACCAGATGCGGATGAGATCGCCGCGCCGCGCGACCGGCAGCGCCTTGCCGCGCAGCCGGTTGCGCCGCAGGACGGTCCCTGGCGCGCGGCGGACGTCGATGCCGAACAGCACATCCTCCAGCGCATTCGCCTCGACGACGGCCCGCGCGCCCTCAACGAGCACGCCGGCGTCATCCGCCGCCAGCCGGTCGCCGCTTCCACGGATCGTGAACCCCTGCAGATGGATGTCGGGCGCGGCCAGGCGCACGACGGTGCCCAGGCCGCCCCCGTCGAGGATCGGCTGGCCCTCGCCGAGGAGCCGGACCGCGCGGTCCACCACGAGCGGCCCGCGGTGCACCCCACCCTGGACAAGAATGGTGTCGCCAGGCGCGGCTGCCTCGAGAGCGTCCGCGATCGAGGCGGCGCCGCCAGGGCCGACGGTCAGCGTCTGCGCGTGCGCGGCGGAGGCCCAGCAGAGCGCGGCCGCCAGCGCCGCCATCGCAACCGGCGCGCCCGGACGGCGGCACCCCCACAGCACCAGCGCGAGGAGGATGCAGACCGAGGCCGCCACGCTGAGCTGGAACCCTTCCGCAAACCACGCCACCGAGTCGAACTGGCCCACCCGGCCTTCGCCCACCAGCGTCGGGATGAAGGGCTTGATCGACCGGTTGAGCGGCGCGTGCGGGTTCAGGTTCAGGCCGAACCGCCGCAGCCACCAGTAGAGATCGCCGGCGAAGACCACCGGAAAGCACAGCGCCGGCAGCACCAGAAGCGGCACCCGCCGGATGCGGAAGAGCGCGGCCAGCACCAGCCCCAGCCCGGCCATCAGCCCGATGGGGCGGGCCAGGCGCCGCTCAAACTGGGCCCCTTGGGCCAGCGGCCGCATGCCGATGTAGTGGTTGAGCGTATCGATTTCCTGCACGTCGCCTTCCAGCCGATCCGGGTAGACCTGGAGCGACAGCCCCTTCGGATACTGGGGGGCGCGGACGCGCATGGACCAGTACGGCAGCCCAAACGAGGCCCACAACAGCCCGGCGGCGGCGACGAGGAGCAGCCGCGTCGCCCAAGCTGCCCAGCGTGGTGCGCCGTGCTGACGTCCGCTCATCACGCTCCGCCCTCCTCCGAATGTCTCAAAAAGTGTCAGACACTTTTCAAAGCGGGAAAAGTGTCTGACACCTTTTCTGTGTCGCTTCACCCTGCGCTCGGATGCGCCTCAGCGGTCGGGGCCGGCGTCGCCTAGTCCGCAGCCGCCGCCGGCTCCACCAGCAGATAGCCGGCCATTTCCAGGTGCAGCGCCGAGCAGAACTCCAGGCAGTAGAACGGGTACACGCCGGCTTTGTCGGCGTCGAAGGCGATAGTCACCGTCTCGCCCGGCTCGATGCTGGCGGCGATGTTGTACCCCGGCACCGCAAAGCCGTGCGTCGCGTCGCGCGTGCGCTCGAGGTTCGTGATGGTGAGCGTCACGTGGTCGCCTTGCTTGACGCTGATGTGCTCCGGATCGAAGTGGCTGCGGATCGCCGTCATCGCGACGTCGACCGACCGGCCGGCGCGCACGACCTTGCTCTCATACGATGCGTGCGGGCGCTTCGCCTGCTCCAGCGCGTCCCACCCGACCTCGGGGTACACCTCCCACGCCTTCAGCTTGTCCGCCTTGATGATCTGCGCGTAGTGCGGCTCGCCGATGCCGATCGGCATGTCGTAGAGCAGCCCCATCTGCTCGCCGCCCCGCGCGATGTCCACGAGCTGCAGGTTCTGCGGCAGCAGCGGCCCGACGTTCAGGAACCGGTCCACCGACCATTTGTTGAGCGACACGAGGTACTTGCCGTCCGGGCTGACCGTGTCGCCCTCGGCGGAGGCGATGTGGCCCACGTTGTAGTGGACCGGCAGTTTCCCGACCAGCTTCCACGGTCCCTCCGGCGCGCGGAACTTGCAGTCGCCCATCGTCCAGCGGGCCACCGCGCTCTCAAGGAAGAGGCTGGTGTACGCGTAGCCCTGGGCATCGAACTGGGTGTGCAGAGGCCCTAAGCCCAACTCCACCTGCGCTTCCTTGGCCGCGTCGAACCGGATGATCGGGATGCCGTACGCGTCCTTCCCCTCGAAGTCCTCCTTCGCGATCGCCTGGAGGATCTGCTCGAAGTTGAAGATGGTCACATGCGGGTCGAGCTTGCCGGCCACCACCAGGTGCTTGCCCTCCGGGCACACGTCCACGCCGTGCGGGCTCTTCGGCTCCGGCAGGAGGTACACGACCTGCTCCTGGATCGCGGCCGCCAGGGGGATGACGCGGAAGCCGTTCACTGTCGTGCCCTTCCCCTGCGCCACCACCTGCTCGGCCTTGCGCCAGTTGATGAGGTGGAGGTAGTCCATGTCGCGCTCCGAGGCGCCGGCCTCGAACGGCGGATTGCCCGCCTCGATGCCGCCGGTGGCCATCTCGGTGTTGAAGGAGTTGACGAACGCCCAGCCATCGCTCACGAGCTTGCCGGCATCCGACAAATCCTGCCAGTAGGGCGGCAGCTCCACCGCGAAGGACTGCTCAGGAATAAGCCGCCCACGCGCCCGGTCGAATTTCCAGAACGTCATCATCCCGCGGTAGGCCTGCTGGTACTGGTCGAGGGGGGCGTACGCGCCGCCGAGCGGCATGGCGTACTGCGAGCCTTCGACCACATACTCGGTGTTCGGGGTGACGAACGCGGCGCCGTGGTTGTTGAAGAAGATCGGGTTGTCCACGATCTGCTTGGCCTCGAAGTCCCGCAGGTCGATCACGACGAGGCGCCCGTTGGCCTTGTCCCCGATAAAGAGGTACTGTCCGTCATAGTCGCCGTTGGTTTCGCTCAGGGCGGGGTGATGCGTGTCGGCCCATGTCAGCCCCAGCTTCTCCGGCGTGCGCCCGGCGTCCTTGACGTACAGCGGGTTCTCCTGCACGCCATAGCCGAACCCCTGCCAGGATTCCGGCGTGAATGCGGCGATCACGCGCAGCAGGCGCATCGAGGGCAGCCCGATCGCCAACACCTGGCCGCTGTGCCCCCCCGAGGCGAACATCACGTATTCGTCGTAGCGGCCCGCCGGCATGTACGTCGCCAAGGCGCCGGTGACGTCGGCCGGGTTGAGGTTGCGTTCGCGGATCAGCTCGGCCGCATCCCCTGGCATCACCGCCGTGGTGGCCTCTGGTGCCACAGCCGATGCCGTTGCGCTCGGCTGTTGAGGCGTCCGCGACCGGCCGATCACCAGCCCCGCTAACGCCGCTGCACCCACCACCCCTACCAGCACACCCAACCGTTTCATCGCTGCTCCTCCTGGTTCGTGTCTCTCGCGTCCCCGCCTGCGTGCACCGCAATGAACGCCCCGATCGCGTTCAACACCACTTGACTGCGTGGCAGCGCTTCCCCGCGCTCCCACCGGCTGAGCGTCGCGTACGTCACCCCCAGCTCATGGGCGCATCGCTCCTCAGACCATCCCAGGTGCTTCCTGATCGCGGCGAGCTGCTCGAGCTTCCGTTTCGTCAACGCGGTCTGATCGTCCATGCGCCCCCCTTGGTGCGCTCACACCTGCCATAACAAACGTTACATCAGGTGGCATCGCGCCGACCATGACGCGGGTCATACAGGAAA
>CAZKXY010000040.1:0-9327 GCA_964556925.1 uncultured Planctomycetales bacterium
TCGACCTGCCTGCCGGCAGGCAGGTCGAAAAATAGAAGCGGTTCCGGGAGATGCGCCATGACATGCTCTTGCGGTAGCCAAGAAGCCGCGCGGCGGGTGATTCCTGTCTGGCTGATCGTCGTGCTGTTCATCTGCGGGATCCTGCCGGGGATCGTGGCGTTGTACTGCCACAACCGGCTGCTGGCCTGCGGCTCGTGCGGCCGCATCCGCTGGCAGTTTTAGACTGGCCGTAGCCGGGACGGCGGCGGTCATCAATTGAGGAAGGGGGACCAGGGAGGCCGCAGGCCGACCGAGAAGGGGGAAACCTCTTGGTTGCCCCCTGATGGAGCGAGCGTCCCTGGGTTTCGTATAGACGCGAGCGACGGGCGGTTAGCTCAGTTGGTTAGAGCGTTTCCTTGACATGGAAAAGGTCAGAGGTTCGAGTCCTCTACCGCCCACCACTTAGAGAAACGATGCAGCCGTGGGACGATCCGAAGACAATTGCGAGATTCAGGCGCATGAGCGGAGCCCAGAGCGCCAGGATTGGCGCCGGCATGATTCGCGCCACGGTGGAGATCGCGCGGGCCTCGATTCGGACCCAGCACCCACACTGGAGCGCCAGACGATGCGAGCAGGAACTCCGAAAGCTTCTCCGGTCCAGCCCCCGTGGGACTATGAGACGCTCGTCCAGCAGTTGATCGACCGGCTTGATCGGACAGGGATGCCGTACATGTTCATCGGCGGGTTGGCCGTGAGCTATTGGGGGATTCCGCGCACGACCCTGGATATCGACATCGTGATGGCCCTTGAAGTCGGGAACGTCGTGCGCTTAGCTGCTCCCCTGAAGGCATTGCGGTTCGACATCCGCGTCGATGCGTTGCGGCTCATCGCGAGGGTCGGAAACACATTGCTCGCGCACACCGGGTTCTCGCCGCACCGCGTTGACTTTTGGATTCCACGGACCGAGTTTGAGCAGGAAGCGTTTCGGCGCCGTTGTCGGAGATCGCTGTATGGAAGGACCGCCTGGCTGGAGCGCCCTGAGGATCTGATCCTCATGAAACTGCTCGCCGGCCGCGAGAAGGATTGGGGGGATGCCGAGGGGGTGTGGCGGCGACAGCGCCGGCGATTAGACCACCGGTATCTTCGCGCCTGGGCAACGCACCTTGGGCTCGCCGAGGAGCTCGCCCGCTTGCGACGCTGATGGGGCACGCGGGGAAGTCTGAGGAACTCAAGGCGAAGGATCCGCTGTATGCGCTGCGGCATAGCGCGGCGCACATCATGGCGCAGGCGGTGCGGCGGCTCTACCCGGAGACGAAGCTGGCCATCGGCCCGCCGATCGAGGACGGGTTCTACTACGACCTCGACGCGCCGGTGAAGCTCACCGATGAGGATCTGCCGAAGATCGAGGCCGAAATGGCCACGATCATCAAGGAGAACCAGGCGTTTCGCCAGTCCTTCCTGAGCAAGGCGCAGGCGGCGGCTTTCTTCCGGCAGCGCAGCGAGCGGTTCAAGCTGGAGATCATCGACGGCATCCCGGACGGCCAGGTGTCGCTGTATACCGACGGGGAATTCATCGACCTGTGCGAAGGCCCGCATGTGCCTTCGACGGGCGAGGTCAAAGCGGTGAAGCTGTTGAGCGTCGCGGGCGCCTACTGGCGCGGGGACGAGCGGCAGCCGCAGCTGCAGCGCATCTACGGCACCGCGTTTCCGACGAAGGCGGAGCTGGACGCGTACCTGAAGCGGCTGGAGGAGGCCAAGCGGCGGGACCACCGGCGCTTGGGCCCTGAGCTGGGGCTGTTCAGTTTTGAAGAGCTCGCCGGGCCAGGGGTCGTGTTCTACCACCCGAACGGCGCGCTGGTGCGCTCGCTGCTCGAGGACGAAGTGAAGCGGCTGCACCTGGCGCGCGGCTACCAGCTCGTCGCCACCCCGCACATCTTCCGCACGGACATCTGGAAGCGCTCGGGCCACCTGGACTACTACAAGGACTACATCTTTTTGTTCGAGGCCGAAGGGCAGGGCTTCGGCATCAAACCGATGAACTGCCCGGGCCACATCCTGATCTACGCCTCGAGGCTGCGCAGCTACCGGGAGCTGCCGATCCGGTTCTTCGAGCTGGGGACGGTCTACCGGAACGAGAAGTCCGGCGTGCTGCACGGGCTGATGCGGGTGCGGGGCTTCACCCAGGACGACGCGCACATCTTCCTGCGGGAGGACCAGCTCGTCGAGGAGATCGGCCGGATTCTCGATTTTGAATTTGACGTGCTGGCGCTCTTCGGGTTTCAGGAGTATGCGATGGAGCTCTCCACGCGCCCGGAGCAGTTCATCGGCGAGCCCGCCGCCTGGGAGCATGCAGAGGCGGCGCTGCGGGACGCGATGACCGCGCGGAAGCTGTCGTTTGCGGCGCACGAAGGCGAGGGGGCGTTCTACGGGCCGAAGATCGACATCACGATCAAAGACGCCATCGGGCGCAGCTGGCAGTGCGGCACGATCCAGTGCGACTTCGCGCTGCCGCAACGCTTTGACCTGACCTACGCCGGCGCCGACGGCAAGCCGCACCGGACGGTCATGGTCCACCGGGCGCTGTTGGGCAGCCTCGAGCGGTTCTTCGGCGTGCTGATCGAGCACTTCGCCGGGGCGCTGCCGGTCTGGCTGGCGCCGGTGCAGGTGATCGTGATCCCGGTCGGGGACCGGCTGCTGCCGTACGCGCAGCAGGCCGCCGAGGCGTTGCGCGGCCGCAAGCTGCGCATCGCGCTCGATGAGCGCCACGAGAAGATGCAGGCGAAGATCCGCGACGCGCAGCTGGCGCAGATCCCCTACATGGCGGTGGTGGGCGATCGGGAGGCGCAGGCGAAGACGGTGGCGGTCCGCCACCGTCGGCACGGCGATCTCGGGGCGATGGGGCTGGAGGCGTTTGCCGACCGCGTCGTCCGCGAACAGGCCAGCCGGCAGGTCACGTAGCGAGGCGCACGAACACGGAGGGAGTCGCGTGAGACAGCTTCGGGTGAACGAGCGGATTCGCATCAGCCAGGTGCGGGTGATCGGGCCGGACGGCGCACAGCTCGGCGTGATGTCTCCGCCGGACGCGCTGCGCATCGCGCGGGAACATGGGCTGGATCTGGTTGAAGTCGCTCCGCAAACCGCCCCGCCGGTCTGCCGGATCATGGATTTCAACAAGTTTCGATACGAGGAGCAGCGGCGGGAACGCGAGGCGAAACGCAAGCATCACGTGGCGAAGCTCAAAGAAGTGAAGTTCAAGCCCCGCATTGAGGAACACGACTATCAGGTGAAGCTCGCCAGGATCCGGAAGTTCCTGCTGCGCGGGGACCAGGTGAAGCTCACCATGGTCTATCGCGGGCGGGAGCTGGCGCACACGGAGCTGGGCCGGCGGATTCTGGACCGGCTCGTGGAGGACTTGAAGGCCATCAGCCGCGTCGAGCGGATGCCGGCACTTGACGGACGGTTCATGACCATGGTGATCGGATCGGACCGGGAGAAAATCAAGCAGGTGGAACGGCAAGCGGCGCGTCAGAAAGCGCAGGCCGAGCGGACGGCGCAGGGCGTCAAAGCAGAGGGGGCGGTATAAAGATGCCGAAGCTCAAAACCGTCAAAGGCGTGAAGGAGCGGCTGAAGGTCACCGGCCGCGGCGAGTTGCTGGGGTTCCGCACGGGCCGGCGGCATCTGCTGGCGGGAAAGCGCCGGAAGATCAAACGGCAGAAGCGCCGGCGGCAGCTGCTCGCGGCTGTGGATGAGCGCAAGATCCGCTCCCTGTTGCCGTATGGGACGTGACACTGCCGGTGCCAGTGGAAATGGTGTCAGACCCCTTTCCCGCTTTGAAAGGGGTCTGACACCTTGTAGAGGGAGGGGACGATGGCGAAGGTGAAGTGGGCGGTCGCGTCTCGGCGCCGTCGCAAACGGCTGCTGAAGCAGGCCAAGGGCTATTACGGCGCCAGGCGGCTGCACCTGCGCAAGGTCAAAGAGACGGTCATGCGGGCTAAGGCCTACCGGACCCGCGACCGCAAGGTGAAGAAACGGGAGTTCCGCCACTTGTGGGTCATCCGGCTGAACGCGGCGGCCCGCGCGCGCGGCCTCACCTACAGCCGGATGATGGCCGCGTTCCGGAAGGCGGACGTGCGGCTCAACCGCCAGCAGCTCGCGGAGCTGGCGCTCAACGACCAGGGCGCCTTCGACCAACTGATCGCGCAGGTGACGACCAACTAGCGATCCGAAAAGGGGTCAGGCACTTTTCCACAAGTGTCCCGCTTTGAAAAGTGCCTGACCCTTCTGGCTGCGCAACGATGATGGACGACCGGACGATTGATTTTTCCCATCAGGAGGAGTCGCGGGTTACCGTGGTGGACCGCGGGAGCCTCCATCGCGTCCTCGGCACCCCGCAGCTCTTCTCCATCGGCTACGGCGACGTCGGCTCCTCGATCTACTACGCCCTCGGCGTGACCACGCTCTACGCCCTCGGGGCAGCGCCCCTGGCCCTCGCGCTGGCCGGGGTCGTCTTCTTCTGCACCGTCATGAGCTACGCCGAGCTCTCGACGGCGATGCCGGAATCCGGCGGCTCCTGCAGCTTCGCCCGCTACGCCTTCAACGACCTCATGTCCTTCGTCGCCGGATGGGCCCTCTTACTCGACTACATCGTCACGATCGCCATCTCGGCCTACTCCATCGGCCCCTACCTGAGCAACCTCGTGCCGGCGCTGAAGACCTCCGTGGGCAACGTCCCCTTCACCCTGATGGTGCTGGGGCTGCTGCTGGGGCTGAACGTCGTGGGGATCAAGGAATCGACCCGCGTCTCGCTGCTGTTGTGCATCTTTGACATCGCGACCCAGCTGGCGATCATCACGCTGGGGCTGGTCCTGTTGTTGCGGATCGCCCAGCCCGGCGTGTTCTGGACGCACCTGCAGCAGCTCTGGTTCCACATGCAGGTCGGCACCGACCATGCGTGGTCGCCAACCTGGGAGCAGTTTTTCAAGGGGGTCGGGATGGCCATGGTGGCCTATATCGGCATCGAGTCCATCTCCCAATTGGCGGGCGAGGCGCGCCATCCCAATCGCACCCTGCCGCGCGCGATGATCGGCACGATGGTTACCCTCTTCGTGCTGTACTTCGGCATCTCCGTGATCGCGCTGACGGCGCTCACGCCGCAGGAGCTCACCACCGCGTACCTGGAAGACCCCATCGCCGGCATTGCGGCGTCGATGCCCTTCGGCCGCGAGTATCTGGCGCCGTGGGTGGGGCTGTTGGGCGCCACGATCCTGCTCGTGGCGGCGAACGCCGGGCTCGTCGGGGCCTCACGGCTGACCTTTGCGATGAGCGAGCATTTCACGTTGCCGCGGCTGTTCTATCGGCTCCACCCGCGGTTCAAGACCCCCTATGTGTCGCTGATCGCGTTCACCGGCGTCGCCGCCGCCGTGGTCATCATGGCCCGCAACCTCACCCACATCGCCGAGCTGTACAACTTCGGCGCCATGCTCTCGTTCGCCCTGGCACACCTGTCGCTGCTCGGGCTGCGGATCCGCCAGCCGGACCTCAAACGTCCGTTCAAGGTCGGCTGGAACGTTGTGCTGGGGCGGGTCGAGCTGCCGCTCCCGGCGCTGCTCGGCCTGTTGGGGACGGCGGCGGTGTGGGTGGATGTCATCCTCACGAAGCCCGCCGGGCGCAACCTCGGCTTCCTGTGGATGGGCACCGGCCTGGCGGCGTACCTCTGGTACCGGCGCAAGCAGCGGCTGCCGGCCACGGGGCGCGTCGAGATCGAGAAGCTGCAGATCCCCGGCTACAAGCCCGTGAGCGTGAAAAAGATCCTCGTGCCCACGATCAGCGCCAACCTCAACGAGATGATCCAGTTCGCCGCGCGCACCGCGAAGACGCACAACGCGGACCTCACGGCGCTGCACGTGATCGAAATCCCGCCGTCGCTGCCGCTGGAGACGTTCTTTCCGGAGAAGCTGGGGCTGGCGGATTCGATCATGGAGCAGGCGCAGGCCATCGGGCGGGAGTACGAGGTGCCGATCGAAGCCCAGGTCAAGCAGGCGCGGTTTGCCGGGGAGACGATCGTGGAGCTGGCCCGGGACGGCGGCTATGACCTCGTCATCCTCGGCGCCAAGCCCCACATGATCCCCGCAGGGCTTTCGTCCCTGGGGACGACGGTGGAGCACGTCGTGCGCAACGCGCCCTGCCGCGTGTGGGTGTTCACCGACAAGTCCCCGTGAGGCCGATGGACGCGTTGCAGGAACTGGAGCAGCTGCGCGCCGAGGCGACGGCGGCCTTCGGCCAGGTCGCCTCGCCGGATGAGCTGGAGCGTCTGCGCGTCAAGTTCCTGGGGCGCAAGAGCCGCCTGACCGAGGTTCTCCGGTCGCTGCCGCAGCTTCCACCGGAGCAGCGGGCCGCGGTCGGCAAGCGCGGCAACGAGCTGAAAACGTTCCTTGAAACATCGCTGGCCGCCAAGCGGCAGACGGTTGCGGCCGGCTCGCAGGCGCCGGCGATCGATTTCACCTTGCCGGGGCTGGCCGTCCCAGTCGGCCGGCTCCATCCCATCACGCAGACGACCCACGCGATCATCTCGTGCTTCACGCCGATGGGGTTTGAGGTCGTCGAGGGGCCGGAGGTAGAGTTCGAAGCGTACAACTTCGACGCGCTCAACATCCCGAAAGACCACCCCTCCCGCGAGGCGTTCGACACCTTCTTCGTCGATCTGCCCTCGCCGCAGCCGTCGAAGGGCCGGCTCGTGCTGCGCAGCCACACCTCGCCGGTGCAGATCCGCGTGATGGAGCATTGCCGGCCGCCGCTGCGGGTTGTGGTGCCAGGCAAGGTGTTTCGGCCCGACCCGCTGGATCCCAGCCACAGCTTCATGTTCCACCAGGTCGAGGGGCTGATGGTGGACGAGCGCACCTCGTTCGCCGACCTGAAAGGCGTGCTGGAGCAGGTTCTGAAAACCCTGTTCGGCGCCAAGACCTTGACGCGGTTCCGCCCGCATTTCTTCCCGTTCACCGAGCCGTCGGCCGAAGTGGACATCGCCTGCGCGGCGTGCCGGGGCACGGGCTGCTCCACGTGCGGCCAGAAGGGGTGGCTGGAGATCATGGGCTGCGGGATGGTGCACCCGAACGTCTTCAAGGCGGTCGGCTACGATCCGCGCGCGGTGCAGGGGTTCGCCTTCGGCATGGGCGTCGAGCGCATTGCGATGCTCCAACACCGCCTCACCGACATCCGCCTCTTCTTCGAGAACGATCTGCGCTTCCTGGAGCAGTTCTCACGATGAAGGTTCCGCTGGGGTGGTTGAGGGACTACGTGGCGGTACGGCTGTCGCCGGAGGCGCTGGCGAAGCGGCTGACGATGGCCGGCCTGGAAGTCGTCAGCATCGAGCAGGTGGACGGCGAGCCGGTGCTGGATCTGGAGATTACGCCGAACCGGCCGGACTGCCTCTCGATCATCGGCGTCGCCCGCGAAGTGGCGGCCCTCACCGGACAGCGTCTGAAGCTCCCATTGGCTCAGGGCTCAGGGCTTGGGGCTTGGGGCAAAAGCCAGCCCAGAGCCCGCAACCCAGAGCCCAGAGCGCAGTTGGCGATTCGCGTCGAGGACCGAGCGGGGTGCCGGCGGTACATCGGGCGGTTGATCGAAGGCGTGCGGATCGGCTCATCGCCGGCCTGGATGCAGAGGCGGCTGACGGCGTGCGGCGCCCGCCCGATCAACAACGTCGTTGATATCACGAACTACGTGCTGCTGGAGTGCGGCCAGCCGCTCCACGCGTTTGACCACCACCGGCTCGCTGAAGGGACCATCCTCGTGCGGCGGGCGCGGGCCAATGAGCTGCTCACGACGCTGGACGGCATCCGCCGCGCGCTGTCATCCGACACGCTGGTGATCGCCGATGCCCGGCAGGCGGTGGCCATCGCCGGCATCATGGGCGGGACGGGCAGCGAGGTCATCCCGCAGACCACCGCCGTCCTGCTGGAAAGCGCGTGGTTTGATCCGCTGACCATCCGCCGCGCCGCGCGCCGCCTGGGCCTGGCCAGCGAATCCTCCTACCGGTTCGAGCGCGGGGTGGATCCTGAGGGGGTGGAGGCGGCCTCGGCCAGAGCCGCGGCGTTGATCCAACAGCTCGCCGGCGGCCGGCAGATCCGCCTGCTCGATGTCGGGGCCAAGCCGCCCAAACGAGCCGCCATTCCCTTGGACGCGCAACGTCTCTGCCGCTGGCTGGGGACGCGGATCGATACCCCGACCATTCGCACGAGCCTCGCCAGGCTCTCGTGCCGCATCGCCTCGGCCGGAGCCAGCGCCCCCCTGCAGGTGTTTCCGCCGTCCTTTCGCCAGGACCTGCGGCAGGAGGTGGATCTCTACGAAGAGCTGGCGCGGCTGATCGGCTATGACCGGTTGCCGTCGACGACGCCGGTCGGCCGCCTGACGGGAGCCCCCGCCGAAGAGTCGGACGGCTCCCGGCGGCTCCAGGTGCTGCGCTGCCTGTGCGCGAGTTTGGGGCTGACCGAAGCGATCAGCTGGGCCCTGGTCTCCGAAGCCGACCTGGCTCGGTTTGGATTCAGCGCCGGTCAGGCGGTCAAGCTGGCAAACCCGCTGAGCCAAGACCACGCCTTCCTCCGTCCCTCGTTGGCGATCGGGCTGATGCAGGCGATCCGCCGGAATCTCACCCAGGGGCTGGCCGGTGTCCGGCTCTTCGAGCTCGGCGCCATCATCCCACCAGGCGCCCGCCAGGAGCGGATGAGTCTTGGCCTGGCGCTGGCCGGTGCCTGGAGCCGCGACTGGCAGCGCGCGCAGCCGTGCGACTTTTTCCGCCTGAAGGGATTGGTCGAAACGCTGGTTGGCCGGCTGTACGACAGGTCGTGTGAGGCGAGCGGTGCCGAGGTGCCCTGGGCGCAGCCGGGATCCGGCGCGTCGCTGAAGGTAGACGGGCGGGTCGTGGGCGTAGCCGGCCAGGTCTCGCGGGCGATCCTGGAGGCACTGGACCTGTCGCAGGAAGCCTGGATCGCGGAGCTCTCCCTCGACGCGCCGATGGCCGCGGAGCGCGGTCGGCGAACGGTAGAGCCCCCACCGACGTTCCCGCCGGTCAAGCGGGATCTGTCCCTGACCGTGAGCGACACCACCCCCTGCGCCTCGATCGAGCGGCTGATCCGTCAGACCGGCGGCGCGTGGGCCGGCCGCGTGGACCTGGTCGACCGCTACACCGGCAAGCCGGTGCCGGCCGGCAGGGTCAGCCTGACCTTTGCCCTGGAGTATCGTGATCCCCGCCGGACGCTGACCGCGGAGGAGGCGGATGCCCTCCACCGGCGGATCGGGCAGGCGCTGGTCGAGCAGCTTGGCGCGCAGCTCCGGTAGATGCTACAATGCCGG
>CAZKXY010000040.1:9427-11884 GCA_964556925.1 uncultured Planctomycetales bacterium
CTACAATGCCGGTGCCTGACACCTTTAGGTGTCTGGCACCGGGAGAGGAATCATGAGCCGAGGGTTTACCTTATGGTTCACCGGACTGTCGGGGGCCGGGAAGTCCACGCTGGCTGGGCAGGTCGCGCAGGAGCTGCGCCGCCGGGGGCTGAACGTGGAGATTCTCGACGGCGATGAGGTGCGGACGAACCTCAGCAAGGGGCTGGGGTTCAGCAAGGACGATCGCGACACGAACATCAAGCGCATCGGCTACGTGTGCAAGCTGCTGACCCGCAACGGCGTGATCGCGATCAGCGCCGCGATCTCGCCCTACCGGGAAGTCCGCGACTACAACCGCCGCGAGATCGGCGACTTCATCGAGGTGTACGTGCAGTGCTCCATCGAGGAGCTGACGCGGCGCGACGTGAAAGGGTTCTACAAGAAAGCCCTGGCCGGGGAGATCCAGAACTTCACCGGCGTCTCCGACCCGTATGAGCCGCCGCTTGCGCCGGAAATTACCGTGGATACCGAGCAGCAGACCGAGGCCGAAAGCCTGAAGGCCATCTTGGGCTATCTGGAGCAGCGCGGCTGGATCCCCGCCGCTGGCGCAGGGAGCGCGCCTGGTCGTTCGACATGTTGCACATGACCGTGGAAGCCTTTACGCCTCAAGACGCTGAGCGGATGAATGGGCAGTTTGCCTCCGCCAACCCCAGCGAGATCATCCGCTGGGGGGTGGAGACGTTCCGCCCGGATGTCGCGATGACCTCCTCGTTCGGCGCGAAGAGCGCCGCGCTGATCCACCTGGCGATCCAGATCGATCCCCAGATCAGCATCCGGACGGTGGACACCGGCTTTCTGTTTCCGGAGACGCACCAGTTCATGGAGGCGCTGCGCCAGCGGTTCCACCTCAACCTCACCGTGTTCACGACGCGGATGGACGTCGAGCGGTTCAAGCGCGAACACGCGCACCTGCCGCTTGGCCATCCGGATTACTGCTGCGGCGACTATAAAGTGGAAGCGACCGAGCGCGCCCTGGCCGGCCTGCGCTGCTGGATCACCGGCATCAGCCGCACCGACGCCCCCAGCCGGGCCACCACCCCTTTCGTCGAAGTGCTGGCGACCGGGCTGGTCAAGGTCTGCCCCCTGGCCGCCTGGACCCCGAAAGACCTCCACGCCTACCTGACCCGGCACGATCTCCCCTACCACCCCCTCTGGCACCAGGGGTACACCTCCATCGGCTGCTATCCCTGCACCCAGAAGCCGGTGGACCCCAACGATCCGCGCTCCGGGCGGTGGGTCGGCCAGAGCAAAACCGAGTGCGGCATCCACGACATCGGCAAAGGTCCTGTCATCGAAGCGGAGTGAGGGGGTCAAACGGTACGGGGTCCCATTTTTCCTTGGCGAGACCGAGAGAACAATGGGACCCGGTACCAATTTTGCGTTTGCGTTTCTGGCGCCCCGGTGCTAGCCTAAGAGCAGCCCTGCGCTGTGCGTGAGGCTCGATTCACGTGAGCCAACACCACGTCTGAGGGAATCCGCCTTCCGTCGGGGCAAGCCGGCCCGGCACGTCTGGGACGCGACGTCCCCCCGGAGAGGATACCCACTTGCACCAGGGGTTCAGCGTGGTTTGAGCCCACGGCAGAAGCGGGGCTATCTTTTTCTCCCCATGGACCTCTTCGAAGAGCCGCAGACTCGCGCAGCAATCCCGCAGCCGCTGGCGGCGCGCGTGCGCCCGCGGACCCTCCAGGAGTTCGCCGGCCAGGAGCACCTCGTGGGGCCAGGGAAGCTGCTGCGCCGCGCCATTGAGGCCGACCGGGTCACCTCGCTCATCCTCTACGGGCCGCCGGGCACCGGCAAGACCGCCCTCGCCCACCTCGTGGCCCAGGCGACGCGCGCCCGGTTTGAGCCGCTCAACGCCACCGCCTCGGGCGTGGAGGAGCTGCGCAAGGCGATCGCGCGCGCCAAGGAGCGGGCGCAGCTCGAGGGCAAGCGCACGATCCTGTTCATCGACGAGATCCATCGGTTCAACAAGGCCCAGCAGGATGTGCTCATGCCCGATGTCGAGCAAGGCAACCCCATTCTGATCGGCGCCACGACCTTCAACCCCTTCTTCTCGATCGTCTCGGCGCTGTTGTCCCGGTCGCTGGTATGCGAGTTCAAGCCGCTGGCGAGCGCCGAGATCCTGACGCTTCTCCATCGGGCGCTGGCGGACCAGGAGCGCGGGTTAGGTGCTTTGCCGATCCGCGCCGACCAAGACGCGCTGGAGCACCTGGCGACGGTCTGCGACGGGGACGCCCGCCGGGCGCTCAACGCCCTGGAGGTGGCGGCGCTGACCACGCCGAAAGGCCAGGACGGCGTGATCCCGTTGACGCTGGCAGCCGTCGAGGAATCCATCCAGAAGAAAGCGGTCGTCTACGACCGGCAGGACGACGCGCACTACGACACGATCTCCGCCTTCATCAAGTCGATGCGCGGCTC
>CAZKXY010000041.1:0-11876 GCA_964556925.1 uncultured Planctomycetales bacterium
GCCTGTGGCACCGGGGGCTGCGCGTCCACCCAGCGCCCGCAGACCCGGACCTGCAGCCCGGCCAACTGCCAGGCCCAGTCGCAGTGCGTCGCCGATGCTGCCTGCGGCACGGGCGAATGCAGCGGCAAACCGGCTGGGGCGTTGTGCGGCTACATGGATTGTCAATGCTGGGCGCCGTCATGTTCTGGGGCGATGCAGGTCGGTCACTGGCATCCGCGCTACCGTGGAAGGTGTTCGGGGAGCGCGTGTATCGATGGCGCGACGCCCTATTGTGACTACGGTGCGCCCACCTGCCAGCCTGATACCCCCTCCTGCAACATCTTCGCGTGTGGTGCCAACTGTATGCATGATGCGATGTGTCAGTCGGCCTATGGACCGGATTATCGCTGCATCGGCTGTCGCTGCATTGAGAACTGTGGCCGCTCTGGAGCGAGCTGCTTCCCGCATCTTGGGCGGCCGTGTTGCAGCGGATTTGTGTGCAATCCCGCTGCCGGCTGGCGATGCGAAGCTGTGCTGCCATGCTCCCCCGTGGGATCAAGCCAGGGTTGCCCGGATCCGGTCACTGGCTGTCCCGGGACACAAGAGTGTACGCCGTGGGGCTGGGGGGCGTGCTCTCCCCTCCCCTTCAGCTGCACGCCCGGGAGTTACTATGACTGCACGATCGGCACCTGTGACGGCACGAAGCTCTGCGACAACTGCGGCCGCTTCGAGCCCTGCGAGTATGCCGGGGCCTGTTGCGGCGCCAACGGCTGCGAGGCCCCCTGGGAGGATACCTGCAGCTGCCCCTCGGACTGCCCCGGTTCCTGCTGCGGCCAACGCGGCTGCGAAGCGGGGGAAAACTGCAGCAATTGTCCGGCCGACTGCGGCCCGTGCTGCCCGACATGCAGCTCCTGCGATGCCGCCAGTTGTCCATGCGGGTTCGTGGCCAACGGTCCGATTTGTGATCCCGGGAGCGGATGTACCGCTCGATGCCTGCGCTGCGCCTCCTGCGGCGGACCCGGGCCAGCCCCGGCGCCCGCTCCAGCCCCTGCGCCCGCCCCGGCGCCCGCTCCAGCCCCTGCGCCTGCCCCAGCACCCGCGCCGGCTCCAGCACCCGCGCCGGCTCCAACCCCTGCGCCAACGCCAGAGCCGGACCCCTGCGGAGGCGATCCGTGTTGTGGGGACCCTTGTTGCGGCGATCCATGTTGTGGGGACCCATGCTGCGGTGACCCATGTTGTGGGGACCCTTGCTGTGGCGACCCCTGCTGCGGCGATCCGTGCTGCGGGGATCCCTTCTGTGGCTTCCCGCCATGAGAAACACAAGAAACACAAGGAGGAGAGCAATGCGCTGGAGATGGGGGAACATGCTTGGGCTTGGAGTCGTGAGTGTGTGGGCTCCGGTGTTGGTCTGGGCCGCGGATCCGCCTCAGGCGCCGGCCGGGGCTCCGGGTCAGTCGTTCAGGGAGCGGCGCGTGCAGGCACTCGCAACCCGCCTGCAGCTCGACGAGCAGGGACGCGTCGCGGTCCTCGAGATCCTCGAGCGGTACGCCAGCTATCGCCAGCAGGCCCATGAGGCGTTTACGCAACGGCTGACGGAGCTGCGGGAGGCCGAGGTGCAGGAGATCACAGCCCTTTTGACCCCTGAGCAACGGGTCCGATACGACGAGATGCGCGCCCAATTGAACGCGCAGGCCGGCCAATCCGTTGGGAGCGGATTGTCCACGACGAAAGACGCCCCGTGAGGCGGCGATGACGCGAGGAGCGCTCATCATCCAGCGGGACCTCATCGGCCTGACCGCGTTCCTCGTGTTGTGGTTGGGGCCGATGGCCTACCGCGGGCTCACCAACCGGCCGATGCCAGGGCTGCCGCGCCTCCTCACGTACCTCCACAATGTCTCGGCGCTGTTCCCCACGGCGATGCCGTACTGGCGCGTGGATTACGTCCTGATCCGCCCGGAAGGATCAGACGCCTGGACGGCGCTCCCTGAAGCGGAGTACTTCCGGATGACGCCGTTCGGCCACCGGACCCGCCTGCACCAGCTCATGAACATCTCCCTGACCCCTGGGGGTCATGCGAGGCGCGCCGAGGCGGCCGCCTGGATCCGCGCGCGGTACATCGCGCGCCATCCCCAGCGGCCGCGGCCAGCCGCGGTGCGGTTTGTCGGCGCCCAATACCGCACAGGCCGGGATGCCCCGAGGGGGCCGTGGCGCACGCCGCCGCTCGAGTCCTTCCATCCTGAGGAATCATTCATCCTGTCCACCCATGACTTTCCTCCGTCGTGACCTCTGGCTGGGCCGCGTCGATCCCATCCGGTTGGATGCGTGCCGCGTGGCTGTGGCCGCGTCCCTGCTGGCGTACACGCTCGCCTGGTGGCGGCATGCGGAGGAATGGCTGACCACCGCCGGCTTCCACCTGTCCGCCGCCGCCGTCCGGCATGTGCCGGTGGCTCCTCCGCTTCCGTCGGCGTGGCTGCCCTGGTTTGGCGCCGCCCTGTTCGGCAGCATCCTGGCCTTGCTGGTGGGGTGGAAGACGCGCTGGGCGGCCTGGGCGTGCTGCGCGTGCTTTGGCTACGCCACGCTGGTGGACCCGTTGTCCGCCTATACGCTGAACCGCTTTTTCATCGTCAAGCTCATCCTCCTTGGGCTAGCCGCCCCGGCCTGTTACTGGAGCCTGGACCGGCGGGCCCCGACGCCGCAGCCGGCCTGGCCGGTGCGCGTCCTGCAGGCGACGTTGCTGCTCCACTACTTCCTGGCCGGGTGGGCCAAGGTGGCCTATGGCGATTGGCTCAAGGATCCGTGGGTGCTATGGACGCAGGCCAACGGCGTGTATCGCACCGCCTTCGCCGCGTGGCTGCTGCAGCAGCTGCCGATCGGCGTCTGGGCCTGGATGCAGTACGCGGCCCTCACGTTTGAGCTGACATCGCCCCTGCTGATCGGCCTGCGCGCGTGCCGCCCCTTCGGCGTGGCCTTCGGCCTGATCTTTCAGCTGGCGATCGCCCTCTTGATGTACCAGCTGGCCTACTTCAGCCTGGAGCTGTTCAGCTTCTATGTGCTGTTTCTCGATCCCGGCTTCTTGCACCGCGTCCACGCGGCGTGCCAGCGTCTGTGGCAGCAGGGGTGGCTTTGCCGGGCTAGTTTGACAAGGCGTGTGGGGATCAGGCATACTTTTTGATAGTGCTGAATAACATTGCATAGGGTTTGCCCATGATGGGGTTCTTCACGCACACGGCGCCCCCGCGCGCGGGCGCGGCGGCGGGGCTGGTGATCCGGGCCCGCGACGTCGAGATCCTCGCCCTGGCGGGGAAGCGGGTCACGACGCGCGTGCGGGTGCCGATCGAGGCCGAGGCGCCGCAGCCGCTGGCCACGGCCATCCAGAAGGCCCTCGGCGCCGCGTCGCTGACGACGAGACGGTTCGCGGTGTCGATCCCCAGCCAGGACGTCCTGTTCCGGTTCTTCACCATCCCGATGGTGCCGAAGGCCGAGTACGAGGCGGCGGTGCAGTTTGAGGCGCGGAAGTACATCCCCTTCAAGACGGACCTGCTCGTGTGGGACTTCCGCGCGGTGCCCTCCGGCGCGGCCAACAAGCTGGAGGTCATCTTCGCGGCCATCCCGCGCGAGAGCTTCCGCGGCATCACGGAGGCGCTCACGGCCGCCGGCATCCAGCCGACCCTGGTGGAGCCTCGAAGCCTCAGCCTGGCCCGGCTCGTGGAGCCGGTGAAAGCCCCCCCCGCCCACGGCAACGAGTTCCTGTGCGTGGTCGACGTCGAGCAGGACAGCGCCCACCTGTCGATTGTGAGGCACCGGATGCCGTACCTGACGCGCGACGTGGACCTCTTGCCGAGCCAGGAGCTGCCCGCCCCGCCCGCGGCCCCGGCCACGGCGGAAGAGCCGCCCCTGAGCGCCGTCGATCCCAAGGCGCAGCGGCTGCTGAGCGAGCTCAGCGTCTCGATGGATTTCTTCATCCGGGAGCACCCCTCCACGGCGGTCTCGCGGGTTGTGCTCTTCGGCGATGAGCAGCTCGTCGGGCCCTGGTGCCGCTGGCTCTCGGCGCAGCTGCGCTGCCCGGTCGAGCTCGGCAACGCGGCGCTCGCGCCCTGGGTGGAATCCGAGCTGCCGCTGGCGTCCGCCTCGGCGGTGGGCTTGTTGCGCGCGGTCGCCGAGCCGGCCACCGCCTCGTTGGATTTTCTCACGCGCAGCGTCGCAAAGGCTCCGGCGGTCCGTCCCGCCAGCCCGCTGAAGATGCTGGCGGAGCTGCTCCAGGCGTTGCGAGGCCCGAAGGCGCTGATCCCCTTCGGGGTCGCGGGGGGATGCCTCGTGGCGTTGGGAGTGATGGGACGGCTGCAGGTTGCCGCCCTGCAGCAACGGCTCGCCCAGATGGATCGCACGGTGCCCGGAGACCGGTGGGGGCTCGAGCAGATGGACCAGGACGCCCTGGCCTCCGTCAAGGGCACCGCTGCCGCGCAGCTCGCCTTCTTCAAGGAAGCCATCGACCGGCGGGTCCGGGTGGCCGCGAAGCTGGATGCGCTGGCCAAGGCGCTGCCCAACGGGGTGTGGTTGACGGGGCTGGAGTTCGATGACCAGTTCAGCCTCGCGACGGGCAACAGCCAGCCAAGACTGGTCCTGCAAGGCTCCTGTTACCTGGGGGAGCCGGGGTCGGAGCTGAGCGCAATCCAGGAGCTCGAACAGAAGCTCAAGCACCACACGGCGTTCTTCTCAGGATTCGAGGCGGCCCAACTGGATCAGGTGACCGCGCAAGTCACCGAGGCGAACGAGGCGCAGCAGCGCTATACCTACCGGACCTTTCAGTTCAACTGCTCCGCGGCTCGGAGGCTGTAGGATGTCCACGATGCAGCTGACGGAGCTCTGCCGAACAGCCGCCGGCACGACCGCAACAGGTGTCAGACACCTTTCAAAGCGGGAAAGGTGTCTGACACCTGTTGGGACTTTTCAGCTTAACTGCTCCGCGGCTCGGAGGCTGTAGGATGTCCACGATGCAGCTGACGCTGCTCCTCGGCGCAATCGGGGTGGTGTTCGCGCTCCCCTTGGGGTATTATGCCGTGTATGCGCCCCAACAGAGGCAGGTCGGCCTGATCCGCGCGCAGGTGGCTCAGGAAGACACCACCCAGCAGACCCGCGCAGAAGTGGCGGCGCTGCTGGAGCAGGTGGAGCGGTACCAGAAGCGCCTGCCCCCGGCGCCTGACCCGTCATGGCTGGCGCGCGGCATCCTGATGCTCGCGCGGGAGGCCGGCATCCAGGTCAAGAGCATCAGCCAGGAGCCGCTCCAGGAGTTCGAGTTCGCCACCCGCCTGTCGGTCACCGTTGATCTGAGCGCGACCTACCATCAGCTCGGCACCCTCCTGGATATGGTTGAAGGCTCGTCGCTGTTTCTCCGCGTCGAGCGGCTCACCATCAGCCGCGTCTGGGGCGAAAAGGCGCCGATGATTCGCGCGACCTTCAGCACGATCCATCTGCCGCCGGTCCTGCCAGGGCCGGCGGCGGGCCAGGCCTCGTGAGGCGGCCATGGTCGCCGAGAAGAAAGTCCAGTTGGAAAAACGGATCGTGCTGGGGCTGATGGTGGTGTTTGCCTTTTTCTTCGTGCGCGGCCCCCTGAGGAGCTTAGGGTGGCTTCGGGCCTGGGGGGGATCGCCGGCTTCCGCATCAGCGCCGGTCGCGATCAAGCCCTTGGGGACCCTGCTGGTGGAGCACCAGGCCCAGCACGACGCGCAGGTTGCGACGGCGAAGACCCCTGAGCGTTCGGTCGCCCCGGTTCCTCCACCCGCGTACACGGCCCACGCGATGCGGGATCCGTTCACGGATCTCTTTCCGAAGGCCGCCCCCCCGCCGGGGCCGGACCCGGCCGCGACCTTGCCGGGCGGGAAGGAGGAGCCGGCGGTCAAGCCCCCGACGCTGCGCGTCGCCGGCGTGATCTGGGGCGGGGACGCGCCCAAGGCGATTATCAATGGCCAGGTCTACGGCGTGAACGATATGGTGCAGGGAGCCAGGATTCTGCACATCGGCCAAGACGGCGTGACGGTCGAGCACGCCGGCAGCCGCGTGGTCTATTCCTTTGCGTCACCCAAGCCCAGGAGGTGACATGGCTGGACGGGTGTTCCTGCTGGTGGTGCTGTGGGGCCTGTCGGGCCTCGTCGGCCCGGCGCCGGCGCGGGCTGAGGAGGCGGTGCCGGCCCTCGACGAGCTGGACGCGTTCGGGCAGCCGGGCGAGGCGGCGATGCCCGAGGCCGAGACGGAGGAGCCGCCCCTGCGCATTTCCCTGGAGTTCCAGGACGCGAGCCTGCGCGATGTCCTGAAGAGCTTTTCCCAACAGACCGGCATCAACGTCATCACCGGGCCTGACGTGGGCGAGCTGCCGGTCACCGTCTACCTCCAGGACGTGGAGATCCTCGACGCGCTCGACCAGATCCTGGACGCCCTGGGGCTCGTCTATGAGCGCGCCCCGGGCAGCGACATCTACCTTGTCAGGCCGAAGCCCAAAGCGAAAGCGGAAGGGGTGGCGACCGAAACCCGCGTCTACCGGCTGAAGTTCGCGCGGGTGTCGGCGTCCATCCTCGCCAAGGCTGCGGCGGTGTTCGGGTCCCGGACCCCCTTTGAGGCCTCCCTGGACGACGCGGAAGGCGGCGAGTCGTCCTCGAGCTCGAGCGCCGGCTCCAGCGGCGGCGGCTCCGGCGGGTCATCGGCGCCGAGCCGTCCCAGCGGCGCCGGCGGCACCACGGAAGCCGGGGTGGGCATTGACATGGTGCTCAAGGAGCTGTTGACCGAGCACGGCAAGGTGGTCGTGGACGGCCGGACCAACACGCTGATCGTCACCGACGTGCCGGAGAACTTCCCGCGGATCGAGGCGGTGCTGGTGGCGCTGGACATCCAGACGCCGCAGATCATGGTGGACTCTGAGATTATCGAAACGACCCTGGCGAAGGTGAAGGACCTCGGCGTCGAGTGGGGCATCGGCTCGGAGGGGGACCTGTTCTCGCTGGATCCCGCCACCCGCGCGACGCGGTTTCCCTTTTCCCATCTGAACGAGAAGTGGCGCCAGGGGAGCACCGACACCACGGTCACCTCCGGCGGCATCCAGTTCGGCACGCTGGGCTCGAGCGCGGCGCTGGCGGTCTTGCAGGCGATGGAGAGCGACACCGACACCAAAATCCTGGCGCGGCCCAAAGTCCTCACGCTGGACAACGAGAGCGCGGTGATCCGGCTGACCGCCGATGAGGCGATCGGGTTTGAAACCTCCCAGGCCGCGACCGGGACGACGCCGGGCAGCAAACCGGAGCGCACCACGACCGGGGTGGTGCTCGTGGTGACCCCGCAGGTCAATGAGTCCGACTACATCACCATGATCGTGGAGCCGACCGTGACCAAGACGGTGCCGTCGAACATCACCCCGCCGAGCGGCCAGGCCACCCCGAGAGATCCCAAGACCCGCAGCAGCCGGACGCTCGTGCGGATCAAAAACGGCCACACGCTCATCGTGGGCGGCCTGATCGACCGCCGCGACCAGCAGACGGTGCGCAAGGTGCCGGTGCTGGGGGACGTGCCGGTGCTGGGTGCGGTGTTCAGGAACACGGAGGTCGATGAGACCGCCAGCGAGCTGCTGGTGTTCATCACGCCGCACATCATCCGGGAGGGGATGTCGCCGCAGGTGGCCTCGGCCGTGATGTCGATGCGGGAACAGCAGCCGGTCGACGCCCCGCAGGAGGCCATCGAGCGGACGCTGAACCGGCTGGAGGCGCCGTGAACCACGTCCGGTGCCAGGCACCACGTCCGGTGTCAGGCACTTCGCTATGCAGATCCGATTGCGAAGAGCCAGACACCGGCGGGGAGCCAGACACCGGTGAGGAGAAATGCCTATCCTTAAACGGGGCGACAAGTTGGGGCAGCTCCTGATTAAAGCGGGCCTGATCAACCAGGACCAGCTCGCCAAGGCCCTCGATCTGCAGCGCGGGACCACCAAGCGCGTGGGCGAGGTCCTGGTGGAGGCGGGCATCGTGACGGAGCTGGAGATCGCCGCCGCCCTCAGCCGCCAGCTTGGCATCCCCTATGCCTCCTCCGCCTCCGGCCTGCTCAGCCCGCACAAGGGCGAGGGGCTGGAGCAGCTCGTCCCGGAGGAGTTCGCGCGGCAGCACCTGGTCCTGCCGCTCTCCCGGACGCTGAACCTGCTGACCGTCGCCTGCGTCAATCCGCTCGACCTCATCACCATGGACAACCTCAGCCGCATTTCGCATTGCGAGATCAACCCGGTGATGACGACGAAGCAGGATCTGGAGGAAGCCATCGAGCGGTTCTACGGCGGGGAGGACGCCCTGCTGCGCAAGGCGATCGGGGACTCCTATGAGGCGCCGGAGGATGATGGCATGCCGGCCGCCGCCGGGGAGGAGGTCTTGGATCTCGACCGGCTCAAGCAGGCGGCGGAGGAGGCGCCGGTCATCCGGCTGGTGGATCTCATCATCCGGCAGGCCATCAAAGATCGCGCCAGCGACATCCACATCGAGCCGTTCAAGGACAAGATCAGCCTTCGTTATCGGATCGATGGCGTGTTGTGCGACATCCCGCCGCCCGCGAAGCACCTCCACGCCGCCATCGTGTCCCGGATCAAGATCCTCTGCAAGATGGACATCGCGCAGAAGCGGCTGCCCCAGGACGGCGGCTTCATGATGACGATGGAAGGCTCGCCCATCGACTTCCGCGTCTCCACCATGCCGACCATCTACGGCGAGAAGGTGGTCGTCCGCATCCTGGTGAAGTCGCCCTCGCTGCTCGACCTCAGCCAGCTCGGGTTCGGGCCCAAGGAGCTGGAGGCGTTCCGGCGGGCGACCCGGGATCCCTACGGCCTCGTCCTGATCACCGGGCCGACCGGCTCCGGCAAGTCCACCACGCTCTACGCGGCGCTCAACGAGATCAACGCGCCGGGCAAGAACATCATCACGATCGAGGACCCGGTGGAGTACCGCCTGGCGGGGGTCAACCAGGTGCAGATCAAGCCCTCCATCGGCCTGACCTTTGCGACGGGCCTGCGCGCGTTCATGCGGCAGGATCCGGACATCATCATGGTGGGGGAGACCCGCGACCTGGAGACGGCGGAAATCTGCGTGCGCGCGTCCCTGACCGGCCACATGGTGTTCACCACCCTGCACACGAACGACGCGCCCTCCGCCGTCACCCGGCTCATCGATATCGGGATCGCCTCCTACCTCGTCTCTTCAACGCTCACCCTCGTCGTGGCGCAGCGGCTCATCCGGAAGCTCTGCGACCACTGCAAGCAGGCGTACGAGCCGGTCCCGCAGATCCGGGAGCGGTTCGGCTTCGGCGACGAGCTGCTGTACCGCGCGGGCAAGTGCGAGGCGTGCGCGAGCACCGGCTTCCGCGGCCGGCTGGGGGTCTACGAGGTGATGCTGCCGACCCGCGAGCTGCGCGGCCTGATCGCGGAAGGCAAGCCGTCGCACGTCTTGAAGGACGCGGCGATCGCCGGGGGCATGTCCACGTTGTGGGATGAGGGGCTGAAGAAGGTCAGGGCGGGCCTGACCAGCCTGGAAGAGCTCGAAGCCGTGATCCTCCTCGACCGATGAAAGCGGCAAAGCAACACATCGCCACGTAGCCACTGACGAATGGGATAGAGGCGACGACGGATGCCGACGTTCACGTACAGCGCGCGCGACGACCAGGGCGTCGTCCACACGGGGCACCTCGACGGGATGACCGAGGATGAGGTGATCGCCGTCCTGCAGCAGCGCGGGCTGCTCGTCACGTCGATTTCGCACAAGACGGTGGAGGCGGCGCGGAAGGCGGCGGTCCGCTCGGTGAAAGGCCGGCGGCGCATGCACGCGCGGGTCAAGGTGGACGATCACGTGCTGCTCTGCCAGCAGCTCGCCACGCTCCTCGGCGCCGGGGTGCCGCTGCTGAAGAGCCTCGAAGTGGTCTCCGCGCAGGTGGAAAGCCGGGCGCTGCTGCTCGCGCTCGATGACATCCGGCGGGAGGTGGCGGCCGGGCGCACCTTCAAGGACGCGCTGGCCAAGCATCCGGCCATTTTCTCCAACCTCTGGCAGAACCTGGTGGAGACCGGGGAGGCCAGCGGGCATCTGGCGGAGTCGCTGCAGCAGCTTGCCCGCCATTTTGAGATGGCGCAGCACTTGCAGAACGAGGCCCGGACCGCCCTCACCTATCCGCTGTTCCTCGTCATCGCGGCCGTCGGGGTCGTGGGGGTGTTCGTCTATTGGCTCATCCCGAAGTTCTCGGCGATGTTCGCCAGCATGGAAGGGCTCGAGCTACCATGGATCACCCGGATGGTCATCGGCGTCAGCCACGCCGCGCGCCAGTACGCCGTGCTCATCGTCCTCGGGGCGTTCGGCGGGTTCCAGGCGCTGCGCCGCTACCTGCGGACCACGACCGGGCAGTGGGTGCGCGATGAGCTGCTGCTGCGCCTCCCGCTCTTCAAGACGCTCATGGAGTACCTGCAGTTGGCCGAGTTCTCCCGCGGGCTGTCGACCTTGCTGGAGAGCGGGGTGCCGCTGCTCTCCAGCCTGGAGATCCTGCAGCACAGCGCCACCAACCGAGTCTACGGCCGGGCGATCGGCGTGGTGCGGGAGCACGTGAAGGAAGGGAAGACCATGGCCGAGCCCATGCAGGAGACCGGCCTGTTTCCTCCGATGACGGTTCAGATGGTCCAGGTGGGCGAGGAGGTGGGCGAGCTGGCCAAGATGGTGGCGCAGATGGCCCGCTACTACGAAGCCCGCGTGGAGATGTTCATCGCGCGGATGACGCGGCTGTTCGAGCCCATCGCGATCGTCATCATGGGCGGCGTCGTGCTCGTGATCGTGCTGTCGATCTTCATGCCGATCTTCAAGATGGCCGGAGGGTTCAAACCCGGATGATGCGAAGGAGGTGAGGCGAACCGGGACGTGCGGTTCGGAGGGGAAGAGTGGAGCGCCGTGCAGACGGCACACAGGAGGAGGACGATGAAGGGGACACGAGGGTTTACGTTGCTTGAGCTGTTGATGGTCGTCATCATCATCGCGATTCTGGCATCTATCGCCTTGCCGCAGTACTTCCGGGTGACCGAACGGTCGCGGACCGGCGAGGCGCTGCAGCTTCTGGCCTCGATCCGGGGCTCGCAGCTGCGGTGGAAGGCCCAGAACCCGGCGAACCTCTACGATGCCGGGGCGATGCCGAACCTGGATCTGGCGCCGTTTCCAGCGATGCAGAACTGGGGCGCGCCGGCAGCGGGCGGCACCGGGCTCGGCGCGAACGTGACCGCCGCTCGGTCCGCCGGGGTCCATGGCGGGGCGACGCTCCAGATCGACCTGGACACCGGGAAAGTGTGCGCGAGCACCGCACCGGCGGCGGCGGACTGGGGGGTGCCCGGCCCAGGGTGTTGAGGCGGGAGGAGTTGATGCCACCAAACCTGGGATGTCTTGTGCTCAGCCTGCTGTGCCTGGGGGTGGGGGTGTGGTTGGTCCTGTTCCCCCACAACCTCCTTGAGACCAGCCGGACCTTGAACCGGACCCTGACCGTGCTGGATGAGTACCTGATCCGGTATCGCTATGTGATCGGGCTGATCCTGGTGGTCGTCAGCTACGGGCTGTTCCGGCTAGCGCTGCTCTTGATGCTCCAAGGGTGACCCCGGGACTGTACAAAAGGTGTCAGACACTTTTCCCGCTTTGAAAGGTGTCTGACACCTTTTGCTTCACCCTGTTTGACGTCCTTTCCCCCTCATGCGACAATGGAGCCCATAATAAACTGTCCGTAGCCTGTTGGAGTAGTTTCCCTGAGGAAAGGGAGCCCAGGGAGTGAGCAGGTGATTGAGAAAGGCGAACGACCGATAGGAGGGAAAACCTGGGTTTTCCCTCCTATGGAGGAGCTGGTCATCGGATTTCTAGAGCGAGCGA
>CAZKXY010000042.1:0-11711 GCA_964556925.1 uncultured Planctomycetales bacterium
CGCTGGGCAGCGTCAACGTGAAATTGGACGAGATGGTGGCGGGCGCCTGGATGGCGGCATAGTTGCTGGAGTCGCTGTCGGCGAGGCGCAGGTCGCCCTGGGCGCTGAGGATGGCGTTGCCCGTGACGTTCACAGACTGGTTGAGATCCAGCTCGTCGTTCGTCGCGTCCCAGAGGAACGATGCGTCGCCGCTGCCCCCTTCAACCACGAGGCCGGCCCCGCTGGCCGGCTCTGTTCCGCTTGTGTTATCGCTGTCAATCGTCCACGTCGAGGCCGTGGTGCCGGTCACGCTCGAGGAGCCGCTCATGGTCCCGGTGACGGCGAGGTCCCCGGCGACCGCCACATCCCCCTCGATGTCCACGCTGAACTTGCTGGTTCCGGAGGCGTTCTGGACGTCGACGAGCTTCGTGTCGGCCGCCGGGGCGCTGGCCGGCGTGATGACCAGGGCGGTGCCGGCGCGCGTGATGGTCAGCTTGCCGGAGGTGGACGTGTCGATGTCCGTGCGCAGGAACTTCGTGGAATCCAAGCTGTCGAGCTGATCCGCGTTCATGGCGTAGCCGACGGCGGTCAGCCGCTGCCGCGGGCTCATCTCGGTGTCATCGGCGACCTGGACCGACAGCCAGAGCGGGCTGTTGAAGTCCACCGCGGTGAGCGCCGTCACCGACCCCAGAATGATGTTGAAGATCCCGTTGTCCGATTCCGACAGCGTGAGGGTCTGCGACTCCTCCCAGACCTTGCTGCCCCCCGTCGACGCGTCATACAACCGGAAGGTAAACGTCAGGCTGCCGGCCACCGCCTTGCCGCCGGTATCCGTGATCCGCCCCTGGTAGTTGATCATCCAAGGCACGGCGGCGTACGCGATTTCGAGGGTGGGCATCACCCCGCGCGTCACGAAGTACCAAATCGCCTGAGGCGACACCACCAGCCCCACCACCACCCCCACCAGAACAGGTGTCAGACACCTTTCAAAGCGGGAAAGGTGCCTGACACCTTTTGGACGCGGGAGGGGGGCTGGGCGCCCGCGCCAGAACACGAGCAGCGTCTCCAATGTTTCGATGACCCAGGCCACCATCATGCTTAGTACGACTCCGCGTTGGGGCTCTCCCCGCTTGCGCCGGGAGCGAACCCCCCGAACCCGCCGGGGATCAGTTGCCACCGGCTTCCCCGCATGACCCCGGAAGAGCTTGGCGGGGGCATGACCACAGTCACGTCAGCTTTGTGCGTCGAAAGGGCGTGGGCCGCCTCTGTGGCGAGCCGCCGCTGCGCGACCGCCAGATGCACCAGCCCGGCAAGGATCAGCACGAGCGCGATCCCCACGCCGGCCGCCGCCAGCCACACCGGGCGCCGGAACGCGACAGCGCCCCCAGCGATGGGTCGTTCGCTGAGGGCGCTTGGCGCCGGTGCCGCTGGTGCAAGGGCAGGTGAGGGCGCTTCGGCCTGCCGGCCAGCCTGCTGCAATGCCAGAAATGCCGCAGATGCAGGATCGACAAAGTAGAACACCATGTTGCCTTCTTCCACCCGCTTCAACATGCCGCTGCCCTCCAGCCGCAAGAGCTCCCGGCGCAGGGGGCTGACCGACAGCTGGAGCTCCTTGGCCAACCCGCGCAGATAGAACCGGTCGCGCGGGTGAGTGAGGAGATGCTCAAAGAGGGACCGCCGGATTCGGGAGGAAACGAGGGTTTCAAGCATGGCTGTGCCCTCCTTGAGCATGCGTGGACTCAAAAAGGGCACACGCGGGGCACGAAAAAAACCCAACTCCACCACTTGAAGTTGGGTTCGCCTGCTTGTCCACCGTAACCCCCTTTGGCAGCCCAGCCGTCCCCGAGGGACCTGTGGCTTTCCGACCCCGGATTGCTCCGGGTGTAGCGTTTCAGTAGGGCTTCTGAGGGCTTACGAGGAAAGTATGCCTGACCCTGTGGAAAATTGTCAAGGGCAAGCGCCTCACTGACTAGCACCTCACTGACTCACAAGTGCTCAGGAGGCTTTTGCTAAGCTGTTCGAAAAATGCCGGACGGCCTGGTCCGGATCAAACCGGCGTCCCCAGATCCGCCGCCCGTAGGCGTGGAGGAAGTGCTCGGCCTGCCGGCGGAAGTGCGTGCAGGCCACGGACCGCGGGCTCGCCCGAAGCGCCCTCGCCCACAGGCGGATGAGGCGGTGGGGATCGAGCCGCTGCCGCCTCAGGACGGCCACCAAGTCCTGCACATCCGAATCCAGGTACCGGCTGAGCTTCCCAATGGTCCAATAGGCCGGATGCAGCAGGCGCACGCGCAGCGTGCCGAACGTCCGGTATGGCGCCCCATGGCGTCGCCAGTCCAGCAAGCTGATCGGTCCCCACCGGTCAATGTCCTCGGCGTAATTCGCGCGAATGCCGGTGAGGGCCACCGTGCGCTCAACCGCTTCTTCCAGCGCCGCCCATTGCAAGCGGCCAGGGCGCGCGAGCGTGATTGAAAAATCCACAGCCAGGCTGGGGCGCACGTGCCCCCAGAGCGAGCCGGCAGCCGCCCCGGTCAAGATGATCTGCGCCGGCGCGCGCAGCTCTCTTGCCAGGATCCGGAAGAAGCGGTCAATCTGTCGCTTATCCATCGGCTTTGGCATGTTGGCGATCCATGACTCGCTGGATCAGGCTCTGGACCATCTCGCGAGGATAGCCCGAGGAGAGCAGTAGCCACGCGCCGACGGTAGCTCGCTTGCCCCGCCGCTCCCCTCCCCATCGCCTCGTCGCGGCGGCTGCGCGGGCGGCGGTCAGGCGTCGCAGAGCCCTGATCAGCCGCCGCTCCTCAGGATCCTCCCCGTCGCCTCCTGTCACGACCGCCTCGGCGATGCGCTCGAGCCGATCGCGGGAGCATGGGCGGGTCGACTGGCGCGCCGACCAGGGGGAGAGGCCATCCACCAGCGTGCCGGGGTTGATGTCCAACCCCGCCGCCAGCGCCCGGAGTGTCCCAAGCGAGACCTCCCGCCTGCCCCGCTCGATGGCCGAGAGGTTCGGCCGGGCCAGCCGGGCGCGCCGGGCGAGCTCCGCTTGCGTCAGGCCGCGCGCCAGCCGCCACATCAACACGGTTTGGCCGAATGGCTGAGATATCATTTAGTATCTTATCTACTACATTATGTCATATCGGACATCCCGCGTCAACGGTACTCGAGAGGATCGCCTGGCTACGGCGGGGTCGGCGGCGGCTCTGCCGGCGGTGGCGGAGAGACCGGAGGCGCCTCGGGTGAGGCCGGTGGAGCTGGCGGCTGGGGAGGCTCTTGCTCCACGATCGCCCCCCGCTCGTTATCGTAGATGTAGTTCTTGGTCAGGTCCAACTGGTATTTGGACGCGAGCTGCTGGTCCAACTCGGCCAGCGCCGCCTGCTCTTCATCCCAGTAGGCCTGCAGGACCGACAGGCGCAACATCAACCCCTGCCGCTGCCGCCAGAGCTCCTGGAACTCGTTGAGGCTGGCGTCGTCCTGGAAGGTATACGCTACCTTCCCTTCCTCCGCTGGTGCGCTACTGCTGATCCCCGGCTCTGCGGGGGAAACCTCGGCGGGAGGCGCCGCCGGGTCCTCAGCCGCCCCCACGCGGCCCATCGCGCTCATCCCAACCACGACCGCCATCATCCCCTTCAGCCCCCGTGCCATCTACTGGCCTCCGTGTGAAGATGCCGCATGTCACCGCCGAACGACAGGGTCATGCCGCGAGATGCTTCAGTCGGTCATGCAGGCGCCGACTACCACGGAATTCGGCGCGTAGCTCTGCCTCTCTTGGCCGCCGCATCAGTGGCGCTGCCGGTAAAGTTGGGCAAGTTCGCCCACGCACGCCAGACGATTGTGTGTATCACGCGCTAGGGGCGGTCCTCTTGGGCCAGATAGAGCAACAGTGCCTCGCACACCAATTCACTTTTTGTCCGATGCTCCCGTGCTGCCACTTTCCGAGCCAGGCGGCTCATTTCCGGTGGTAGAGAAATCGTCCAGCGATGGGTCTTCTGCATGATCGCCCTCCACATCAATCGCTCTGCTATGCAGAGTCGATTAGAGTAATTCGATGATGGTGAGCCGCCGCACCGTCGCCGTGGCGCCGCTGTCGCTGGCGCGGGCCCTGAGCGAGAACGTGTGCGTCCCTGCCCCTGAGGTGTCCCACGCGTGGAGCGTCGTGGACAGCTCCTGGATTTGGCCGCCGCCTGATCCGATTCTCGCGCGGTAGGTAGCGTCAAGCTGCGTGGAGCCCCGGAAGAGCTTCAGATCAACCGTCTTGTTGCCGCCGCTGGAGTGGTTGAGCTGCACCGACGCCAGCACGAGGAGCGCCGAGGACCCCTGTGACTTGGCGATCGACGCCGATAACAGCATCGTGTCAGAGGAGCTGCTGATCGCCGTCGAGTTGGACGCGAAGGCCGTCACCCGCGCTCCCGCACCCCCGCCATCCCCCTCTTCGGCTTCGATCGTGATCGTCTGGCCGGCCTGGGTTAGGGTGATGCGGTCGCCGGCCGCCAAGGTGACATCGCCGGACAGCTGCGGCTGGCCCGACGCGGCCATGGAATGCACGCCCTGATGCCCATGATCGGCCCGCGCCAGGCTGGTCGAGGTGCCGGCGCTATTGGACGAGCCGACCGAGATCGCGGCAGCGGTGGGCAGCGCATCCGAGCCCCCAGGCTGATGGGTGCCAGCGTGCGCCGGCAGGTCGCCTACCTCGATATCACCAGGCTGGATGGCGCCGGCCGCCAGGGCGTTGGCTCCCACGCTGTTCACGGCGAGCTTGGTGGACGTCACCGCCCCATCCTCCAGCTCGGTCGGGCCGACTGAGAGGTTGGTGAGGTTGGCGCCGCTGACGGCGGGCAGCGCCCCGCTTCCGTCGAGCTGGACGATCTGGTTGGCGGCCGTGCCGGCATCGATGCTGAGGCTGTCGGCTGAGAGCACCACGCCGGTGCCGGCCCCCACATCCAGCGTGACGTTGCCGCTGGCGCCGCCACCCGTGAGCCCGGCCCCTGCGGTCACGCCGGTGATCGTCCCGTCGCCGGAGCCGCTCGCGGCGATGGTCCAGGACGACGGGCTTTTCGTGATGGCCACGCCCCCTCCGGCGGTCAAGAACGTGTCCGCGGTGTCCGCCGCGACGATCGCCCCGTCAGCGAGCTCTGGCGAATCGATGAGTTGACCGAGCAGCGACACCGCCGATGAGAGCCGGACGTTAGGCACCTCGCCGCTGGTGAGGTTGGAGGCGTTGAGGTTCGCGAGGAGCTGCGAGGCCTGCAGGCCGCCCAGCGTCGCCGCGTTGATGGCGTAGCCGACGGCGGTCAACGGCTGGCGGGGCGAGAACTCACCGTCGCCGTCCACCTCAAACGACAGCCACAGCGGCTGGTTGAAGTTGACCGATGGGCCGAACGGGCTGGCGCTGCCCAAGGTGACGGAGAATGTCCCGTTGTCGCCGGGCACGAGGGTGATCGTGTGCTGCTCCTCCCACAAGGCGGTCCCGCCGGTTGGGGCCTCGTAGAGCCGCAACGTCACCGTGTGCTGCCCGACGAGCGGGCTGCCGTCGAGCTCTGTCAGCTTCGCTTGGTACTGGATCGTGCGCGGCACGTCCGCCCAACTGGGCGTCTCGCCGCCCAATCCCCAGAGGACGACCCCCGCGACGCCGAGCGCGAGGAGCGCGCACGCTGCCCCGTTCACCTGCCGCAGATTGCTCCACATGTCCGCCCCCTCCTGCGCTACCAGATCCGTCCCGCGACCTGGTCAATCTGCGCTTCGATGTAGGCCAACAGGTCCTCCCACCGCTTCCGGTCGTCCGGGTCGAAGAGCGCCCTCTCTCCGCGCGCGATGTCGCGCAGCATCTGCTGTTGCTGCGGCGGGCTCAGCGCCTCAATCACGGGGTAGAACCGTTCCTCGTAGAAGACGATGTGGCGGTTCAGCGTTTGCGCCAAGTCGTCGCACAACCGGGCGACTTCTTCGGAGCGCTCCGGGGGCAACGAATGCTCGATCCGCTGTTGCAGCAGCGTGATGGTGTGCGCCTCACTCTCTTGGTCGTGCTCGACAAGCCTCAGGATCTGCTGAAGCTCGGCGGGCAACTCCGCCCGAAGGACCGGATGCACGACGCGCCGCTCCACGGCGTGCGCAGCCGAGATCCGGCCTGCGTAGAGATCCACCAAGCACGGCAGGAGTAGCGTGGGGGTCTTGTAGCCGTACGCGTAGTCGTGGGCCGCCTGACGCACGATCGCGAGGTACCGGCGGAGAGACGCGTGCTCCCGCTCCAGCCAGTCATGCACGGTCAGTAGAGCGGGCTCACGTGACCCCTGTTCAGCCGCTTCCGATGACCCGACGACGGCCCAGCCCATGAGGGCAACGGTGAGCGTCGACCCTGCGAGCCATCCCCGCGCCGCTACTCGCCGCATCCTCCCTCCTTGTGCTCAAGCGGTCCCCCTGGGATCCACCTCGCCATGTCCTCTGGCATGCGAGCCGAGACCTCAACCGGCGTGCGCGTGGTGGGATGCACAAAGCGAAGGCTGAAGGCGTGGAGCAGTTGCCGTGAAATCCCACGGCCGGCCCAATAGCTGGGCGGACGCCGACCGTACACCGGATCGCCGAGCACGGGATGCCCCAGGTGCGCCATGTGCACGCGGATCTGGTGCGTGCGACCAGTCTCCAGCGAAACCTCAATTAGCGTGTAGGGAAAATCGCTGGGGGCTCGGGGCTCTGGGGTCGGGGCAACCGCCCCCAGCCCTGAGCCCTGAACCCTGAGCGCACTTCCAAAACGTTTCAACACGCGGTAGTGGGTCACCGCCGAGCGCCCTCCGAGGTGCCGGACGGCCATGACCTTCCGGTGCGCGAGGTGACGGCCGACCGGCGCATCGATGGTGCCGGAGTTGAGCGGGACGTGGCCTTCCACCAACGCCAGGTAGCGTCGGCGGATCATCCGGGCCTTGAGCTGCCGCGACAAGGCGGTGTGCGCCACGTCGGTCTTGGCCACGAGCAAGAGCCCTGAGGTGTCCTTGTCAAGCCGATGCACGATGCCCGCCCGTGCCAAATGCGGAATGCGGAATGCGGAATGCGGAATCTTCGCTTTCAATTCCGCATTCCGCATTCCGCATTCCGCATTGGAGAGGTGCCAGAGGATCGCGTTGACGAGGGTGCCGTCCCAATGGCCTGGCGCTGGATGCGTCACGAGCCCCGCGGGCTTGTTCACCACGAGCAGCTCGTCATCCTCGTAGACGATGTCGAGGGGGATGGGCTGGGCGACGAGGGGACGATTGCGGCTGGGGACGGGGAGCTGGGCGAATGCGGCCTCAATCTGATCGCCCGGACGGAGGCGGTAGTGCGTCTTGACCACGCGTCCACCGACGGTAACGAGGCCTTCGCGGATGCCCCGTTGAATCATGGCTCGCGACACGCTGTCGGGCAGGCGGCCGGTGAGATACCGGTCCAGTCGCTGGCCGGTTTCCACCATGCCGATGGAGAAAGCATACCGCCGCATCTTCCTGATGTCGACGCCCAAAAGGTGTCAGGCACCTTTCCCGCTTTGAAAAGTGTCTGGCACCTGTCCTCGAAGGAGCAGCACAAGCCCGATGGCGAACAGCCCCAAGCTGACGAGCTGCTGCAGGGTAAGCCCCATCCACCCGCGCGGCTGATCGCCTCGCAGGCCCTCCATCATCACCCGGAGCATGGCATAGCCCACGAGGTATGCGCCAACGACCCGTCCCCGCCCGGCCACCCACGGCTGCCGCTGCAGCCCCCGCAGGATGACCGCCAACACGAACAGCCCAGCGGATTCCAGCAACTGCGTCGGCACCAGGGGCTGCGCATGTCCGGGGAACCGCACGCCGTACCAGCGCGGGGTGGGCAGCCCATAACAGCAGCCGTTCAGGAAACACCCGACCCGCCCGATGGCGTGGCCCAACGCGAGAAACGGGACGACCTGATCCAGCGCGCCGCGCAGCGACAGCCGCCTGGCGCGCGTGTAGAGCCAGGCCGCGACTAGGCCGCCGAACAACCCGCCGTACCACACCAACCCCCCCTGCCAGAGCGCCAGGATCTCAAGTGGGGACGCCAGGAACAGCTCGTGGTGCAGCCCGACGTAGAACAGGCGCCCTCCGATGAGGCCGCCCAGCAAGCTGACGCAGCAGAAATCGAGCATCTCATCCGGCCCGAGCGCGCGCTGTGACGCCGGCAGGCGGCGGGCCGCGCGCACGGCCCCCCCCGCCGCCAGCACGAATGCGAGCACCAACATCGCGCCGTACGTGTAGAGCGTCACGGGGCCGAATGTGCAGAGGATCGGATGCATGGTCGATAGGTGTCAGACACCTTTCCCGCTTTGAAAGGTGTCTGACACCTTTTTCGGCAGGCCGTGGAGGAGGAGCAGGCCGATCCCGATGGTGATGGCACAGTCGCCCACATTGAACACGGGCCAGACGCGCAGGTCGAGGAAGTCGATCACATAGCCGAGGCGCACGCGGTCGAGCAGGTTCCCCACCGCCCCGCCGAGCACGAACGCCGAGCCCCACACGGTCAGCGGGGACAACGAGGTCAGGCGGGTGGCGAACTCCCACATGATCCACACGATCACGACCGCCGAGATCCCGACGAAGAGGATCGACCAGCCCTTGAACAGCCCAAAGGCCGCGCCGGTGTTCTGGACGTAGGTTAGGTGGAGCAACGGCGGGAGGAGCGGCAGGCTGTCAGCCGGGCGAAGGCTCGCCACGACGAGGGCTTTCGTGAGCTGATCGGCCCCCAGGATGGCTGCGCTGATCAGCCACGGCCGAAGCCGCCGGACCCGTGATCGCGCGCGTGTTACCGTTTGTGCTTCTGCTCTTTCGTCCGCTGGCAGTTGATGCAGAGGGAGGCGTACGGAACCGCCTTCAGGCGGCTCATGGCGATGGGCTGGTTGCACTGCTGGCACAAGCCGAATGAGCCGTCATCGAGGCGCTTGAGCGCATCGTCGATTTGATAGAGGATCTCCTGCTCGCTTGAGACCAGGTTCATGGAGAGCTCACGCTCGTACGTGTCGGCCGCCATGTCCGCCATGTGGACCGTATAGGCGGACAGATCCCCGGAGGCCTCGCGCGGGCTCGTCGAGGCGTCGCGGGCGATGTTCTTGATCTCGTTCGCCAGCTTGGCCCGCTCGGTGATCAGCAATTGCCGAAACTGCTTGATGTGCTCTCTCGTCAACGCCATCGGGTCACCCTCTCCTGGCTGCGGCGTGCGCCGTGACGACCTGGGTGCAGCGGGCGCAGAGCTGCGGGTGGGCGGCGCTTGACCCCACGCTCGTGAGGTACTTCCAGCAGCGCTGGCACTTCTGACCAGGGGCCCGCTCCACGCTCACAGCGGACAGCCCCGGCACTTCAGATGCGCTCGCCGAGCCCGGCCCATCCACCTGGACCGTCACGTCCGACACGACGAACGCTTCGGCCAGCGTCTGCCGGTGCGTCTCGCACAACTGCGCCAGCGCCGGCGTGGCCACCGACAGCCGCACCTGGGCGTCCAGGGGGCTGCCGATCACCCCGCGGCTGCGCTGCGCTTCCAGCGCCCGCATCACCACGTCCCGCATGGACAGGAACGTCGTCCAGCGCTGCTTCGCCGCATCCTCAAATGGGACATCCAGCGGTTGAGGCCACAGCGCCAGGTGCACCGATGGCTCCGTGACCCAGCCGGTGTTCCGCATCAGGTGCCACACCTCGTCGGCCGTCAGCGCCAGAATCGGCGCCAGCGCCTTCACGAGGCTCACTAGTATAGCATACAAGACGGTCTGGGCACTACGGCGCGGACGCTGCGTCGGGGCCTCGGTGTAGAGGCGGTCCTTGAGCGCATCCAGATAAAACGCCGACAAGTCCAGGACACAGTAGTGGTACACCGCGTGAACGACCTCATGGAACTGGCAGGCCTCGTAGGCTTCGGTCACCGCGGCCAGCAGCTCGCCGGTCCGATGGAGCGCCCAGCGGTCCAGCTCCAGCAGCTGGGCCACGGGCACCCGGTCGCGCGCCGGCTGGAAATCGTACAGGTTGGCCAGCAGGTAGCGAAACGTGTTGCGCAGCTTGCGGTAGGACTCCGCCACCTGGCCCAGGATCTCGTTGGAGAGACGCACGTCCTCCCGGTAATCGCACGAGGCCGCCCACAGGCGCAGGATGTCGGCGCCGTACCGCTGGCAGACGGCCTGCGGGGCAATGACGTTGCCGAGGCTCTTCGACATCTTGCGCCCGTCCCCGTCGACGACGAAGCCATGGGTGAGCACCGCGCGGTACGGCGGCGCCTGGCGCAGCGCCACCGAAGGGATCAGCGAGACCTGAAACCAGCCGCGGTGCTGATCCGATCCTTCGAGGTAGAGATCCGCCGGCCAGGCCAGCTCCGACCGCGTCTTGAGGACCGCCTCGTGGCTGACGCCCGAATCAAACCAGACGTCAAGGATGTCGGTCTCCTTGCGCAGGCGGCGTTCGTGGCAGGATGGGCACGAGGCGCCGGGCACGAGCTCCTGCGGCGAGGTCGTAAACCAGGCGTCGATGCCGCGCGAGGCCAGCGCCTGCTCGATGCGCTGGAGGATCGCCGGATCGTCGAGCGGCCGATCGCACGCCTCGCAATGGAACACCGGGATCGGCACCCCCCAGTACCGCTGGCGAGAGAGGCACCAGTCCGGGCGGCTTTCCAGCATGCCGGTGATGCGGTGCAGGCCCGCGTCCGGGATCCACCGGACGGTGCGGGCCGCCTCCATGAGGCGCGTGCGCAACTCGTGCCGCTCAACGCTGAGGAACCACTGGGGCGTGGCGCGGAAGATCACCGGCTCCTTGCACCGCCAGCAGTGCGGATACGAGTGCACGAGAGGCGCCTGCGCCAGGAGCAGGCGCCGCCCGCTCAGGTCCGTGAGGATGTGCGCGTTGGCCTCGAAGACCGTCTGGCCAGCGAACTGCGGCACCTCCTTGGTGAACCGTCCCTGGTGGTCCACCGGAGAGAGCACGTCCAACTGGTACCGTTGGCCAATCAGGTAGTCCTCCTGGCCATGGCCTGGCGCGATGTGGACCACGCCGGTTCCTTCGGTCATGGACACCGTGTCGTCCGTGACCACGATCGCGCGGCGGCCACCGAACGGCGCCCGGCAGCGCAGCCCTGCGAAGTCGTCGCCGGTCCCGACGCCTGCGGGGACGGCGTTGGCGGCGTGGAGGACCGCGGCGAGCTGCGGCGCCAGCGACTCGGCGACGATCAGATCCTGCTCCCAGCCCGCCTCGTGCAGCACCACGTACCGGGCCTCGGGATGGAACGCCAGCGCGACGTTGGCCGGGAGCGTCCACGGCGTCGTCGTCCAGACGGCGACGGCGACCGGCCGCCGAAACGCTCCGGCAAGGGGTTCCGGCAGCCGTGCGGGCTGTTCGAGGACGGGGAACTTCACGAAGATGGAGGCGTCCGTCCGGTCGTTGTATTCGACCTCGGCCTCGGCGAGCGCCGTCTCGCAGGTCGCGCACCAGTACACCGGCTTCTTGCCTCGATAGATGTAGCCGGCCTCCAGCAGTTCCCGGAAGATCCTGAGGATCGTCACCTCGTACTCGGGCGCCATCGTCAGGTAGGGCCGGTCCCAGTCGCCTGACACGGCCAACCGCTTGAACTGCTCCCGCTGGATCTCCACGTAGCGCTGCGCGTAGGCCCGGGCCTTCGCGCGGAAGTCCGTCTGCGCGATCTGGGACTTGGTCAGCTTCAGCTCCTTGAAGAGCTGGTGCTCGATCGGCATGCCGTGGCAGTCCCAGCCCGGCACGTACGGCGCATCGAACCCG
>CAZKXY010000043.1:0-10954 GCA_964556925.1 uncultured Planctomycetales bacterium
GCCCCGGCCGGATGCCCGGGATGAAGGCGCCGACCTTCTTCATCTGCTCCGCCGCATCCAGGAACTGGTGCGCGGTCAGCGCTGTGCTGAAGTACGTGAAGAAGAGGATCAGGACCGCGTAGCCCAGGTTGAACACCAGCGAGGTCCGCGAGAACCAGTCCATCAGGCCCGATAGCTGCGGGACAAACCCCGCGATCTGGATCGGAAAATAGAGCAGCGACACCGCGAAGATGATCGGCAGCACCCCGGCGGTGTTCACCTTCAGCGGCAGGTACGTGCTCTGCCCGCCGTAGACCTTGCGGCCGACCACGCGCCGGGCGTACTGGACCGGGATCCGGCGCTGGCCCTGCTCGACGAAGATGACAACCGCGACCACCGCCACCAGAAACACCACCATGAATCCCAGCGCGAGCGGCGCCACCGGCGACTGGTTCAGGCCCCCGGGCCCGAGCTGGATCGCGATGTCCCGGATCGCGAGCGGGATCCGGCCGACGATCGACGCGGTCATCAGCAGGCTCATCCCGTTGCCGATCCCCCGTTCCGTGATCTGCTCGGCCAGCCACATGATCAGGGCCATGCCCCCGGTCATCGTCAGCACGGTCAGCAGCCGGAAGCCGAGGCCGGGAAACAGCACGATCTGGGTCTGGAACTGCGCCGGGATCGCCTTCTCCAGCAGCACGGCGTACATGAACGAGTTGACGACCGCCAAGAGCACCGTCGCATAGCGCGAGTACTGGTGCAGCTTTCGGTAGCCGGCCATCCCCTCCTTCCGCAGCTTCTCGAGGGCGGGGATCGCCGTTGCGAGCAGCGTCTCCACGATGATCGTCGCGCTGATGTAGGGCATGATCCCCAGCGCGAAAATCGTCGCGTGCGAGAGGGCGCCGCCCGTGAACATGTCGAGCAGGTTCAGCAGCCCGCCGCCGGTCGTGGCCGCCAGCTCGTTGAAAATGCGCCCGAGCTCCTTGCCGTTGATCCCCGGCGTGGGGATGAAGATCCCCACCTCGTACAGCGCGAGGATGCCCAGCGTAAAGAGGAGCTTTTTCCGAAGCTCCGGGATGCTCCAGGCGTTGACGAGCGCCGCCAGCAGCCGGAACATCAGGCTCGGGGCTCTGGGCGGGGGGCTGGGGGCTCATGCCTACCACCCTGAGCCCTGAGCCCTGAGCCCTGAGCGTCGTGTTGTTTGTCAATGAGCTCGACGGAGCCCCCGGCCTGCTCAACCTTGGCTTTGGCCGAGGCGCTCACCCGGTGCACGCGGATCGTCAGCCGCTTGCTCAGGGTGCCGTCGCCCAGGAGCTTGACGGGCCGGTCGGGATCCCGGATCAACCCCAGCTCGCCCAGCCGCGCCACCGTGATCTCCTCGCCGTCGCGGCAGCCGTTGAGCTGGCTGACGTTGATGATCATCGGCGGCGCCGGCCGGCCGGTCGCTTTTTGGCGGAAGCCGCGCTTGGGCAGCCGGCGGATGAGGGGGTTGCGCCCGCCCTCAAAGCCCGGCCGCTTGCCCTCGCCGGCCCGCGCCCGCTGGCCTTTCTGGCCCCGCGTGGCGGTCTTGCCGTGGCCGGACCCGATGCCGCGCCCCACGCGCTTCTTGCGATGCCGCGCGCCAGGCACCGGAGGGATCGTGGTGACGCCCAGCGGGTTACCCGCCATCGGTGACCTCCACGACGAGCCGTCGGCGCTCGCGGATCGCCTCGGCCTGCTCCAGCCGTTGCAAGCCGTCGAACGTGGCTTTCACGAGGTTGATCGCGTTGCCCGATCCCAGGCTTTTCGTCAGGATGTCCTTGATGCCGGAGGCCTCGCACACCGCCCGGACCGCGCCGCCCGCGATGATGCCGGTGCCAGGGCTGGCGGGTTTCAGCAGCACCCTCGAGGCGTCGGAGGCGCCGATGACTTCATGCGGGATCGTCGTCCCCTTCAACGCCACGGTGATCATGTGCCGCTGGGCCTGGAGGAAGCCTTTGCGGATGGCATCGGCCACCTCGTTGGCCTTGCCCAGCGCCATGCCCACGCGGCCCTTGCCGTCTCCCACGATCGCCAGGGCGTTGAAGGCCAGCCGCTTGCCGCCCTTGTGGACCTTGGCGACCCGGTTGATGCCGATGAGCTTTTCGATGAGCTGCGGCCCTTCGGGCCTGGCCGAGTCCCGCGGCCTGAATCGTTGCCCTTCACGCGCCATTAGACCTGCACCCCTCCCGACCGGAGGGCCTCGGCCAGCGCCTTGACCCGTCCGTGGTAGCGATAGCCTCCGCGGTCAAAGACGATCCGCGTGAGCCCCTGCTCCCGCATGTCGGTGGCCACCAGCGCCCCCAACGCCTGCGCGGCGGCGGCATCGCCCTTCCGGGGCAGCTGCTTCAGCCGCTCATCCAGCGTCGACCACCCGCGCAGCGTCTTGCCCGCGAGGTCATCCACGAGCTGCGCGTAGACGTGCTTGTGGCTCCTGAAGACGGCCAGGCGCGGCCGCTCCGGTACGCCGACCACTTTCTTGCGAAGGCGCCGGTGCCGCTTCCGCCGCCCGAGCGCTCTGGCGCTGGTGTGGCTCATGCTCGGCTCAGCCGCCCGCCTTGGCCGCGGCGCCGGTCGCCGCTTTCCCCGCCTTGCGCCGGATGATTTCCCCGGCGTACTTGATGCCCTTGCCCTTATAGGGTTCCGGCGGCGCCACGCGGCGGATGGTGGCGGCGAATTGGCCAACCTGCTGCTTATCCGCTCCCTTGACGATGATGTTGGTCGGCTTGGGCGTTTCGACCGTGAGGCCCTCGGGGATCGGCAGCAGGACCGGATGCGAGAAGCCCACGTGGAGGGTCAACTGCCTGCCGGCAACCTGCGCGCGGTAGCCCACCCCGACAATTTCGAGCTCTTTGCTGAACCCCGCCGTCACGCCCTGCACCATGTTGGCGAGCAACGCCCGCGCCAGCCCGTGGAGGGCGCGGACAGGTTTCTCATCGCTGCCGCGGCTGACCTGGATCTGCTGGGGGCTCAGCGCGACGGTAATCGCCGGCGGCAACGTCAAGGAGAGCGTGCCCTTCGGGCCCTCCACGTTCACCCGGGGACCCTCCTGGGACAGCTTCACCCCTGAGGGCACGACAATCGGCGCGCGTCCAATCCTCGACATCACTTACTCCCGGTGTCAGGCCCCCCACGTCCGGTGTCAGGCACTTCGCTAGGCAGAGCCGATTGCGAAGAGCCAGACACCGGCGGGGAGCCAGACACCGTACGCTCACCAAACATAACAGATCACCTCTCCGCCGATGCGCTGCTGGTAGGCCTCGCGCTCCGTGAGGATCCCTTTGGAGGTGGAGACGACGGCGACGCCCAATCCGCCCAACACCCGCGGCAGCTGCTTGGCGTTCCGGTAGGCCCGCGCGCCGGGTCTCGAGCGCCGCACGAGCTCGGTGATCGCCGGCGTCTTCTTGCCTGCCTGCCCAGCGCCCGGCGCGGCAGGCAGGGCGTACTTGAGGTACACCCGCAGCGCCCGTTGGCCCGGTGTCTCCCCGACCGCCTTATAGGTGCGGATGAACCCCTCGCGCTTGAGCACCTCCAGGATCTGGGCCAAGACGCGAGAGGCCCGAAGGTCGACCGCCGGGTGGCCCGCGCGCGAGGCGTTGCGGATTTTGGTCAACCCGTCTGCGATCGGATCCATGGCGTCACCAACTGGCCTTGACCAGGCCCGGGATCTCCCCGCGCCAGGCCATTTCGCGAAAGCACATCCGGCACAACCCGAATCGGCGGAAAAATCCCCGCCGGCGGGCGCACCGTTGGCACCGGTTGACGGCCCGCGTCTTGAACTTGGGGGGCCGCTTCGCGCGCTCAATCCATGACCGTCTGGCCATCATCCCACACCCTGGGCGTGGGCCGGGTCAACCACGTTTGGCCGCAGCGACCGACCCGGCCCAGGGTCGCGGCGCCTGTCGTAAAAGCTCCTGGGCGATCCGTCCCGCCGACGGCGGGGCCGTCCAGGGTGTGGGATCATCCCTCACCTTTGGTGGCGAACGGAAACCCGAAGGATTTCAGCAGGGCAAACGCTTCATCGCGCGTGCCTGCCGTGGTGACCACCACCACGTCCAAGCCCAGCGGCGTCGTCACCTGATCCAGATGCACCTCGGGGAAAATCGTGTGCTCCTTCAACCCGAAGCTGTAGTTGCCGCCCTGATCGAAGCCTTGAGGGTTCAGGCCGCGGAAATCCCGGATCCGCGGCAGCGCCACGTGCACCAGTCGGTCAAGAAACTCGTACATCCGGGCCCGGCGCAACGTCACCTTGCAGCCCACCGGGTCCCCCTCCTTGATCTTGAAATTGGAGACGGCTTGCTTCGCCCGCGTCACCAGCGGCCGCTGGCCGGAGATCAGCGCCAGGTCCCGCAGCGCGGCCTCGAGCAGCTTCGCGTCGTGGGCGGCCTCGCCGCAGCCCATGTTGAGGACGATCTTCGTCAGCCGCGCGGTGGCAAGCAGATTGCGGTGCCCAAACTGCTTGGCGAGCGACGGCGCGATCTCTTTTCGATAGCGTTCCAACAACCGCGGCACATGGTGGTTGGTCGCCGCGCGGCCGGCCGCGACCGACTTCGCTTTAGACGACATCCTTGCACCGCCTGCAGATCCGCCGCTTGTCCGGCCCGGAGACCACCCAGCCCACGCGCGCGCTCTTGTGGCACCGCGGGCACACCGGCGCCAGCTTCGCCAGCGGGATCGGCGCCTCCCGCTCGATCACGCCGCCGGACGGGTGCTGCTGGCTGCGCCGCTCAAAATGCTTCATGAGATTCAGGCGCTCCACCAGCGCCACGTCGCGCTGCGGCCAGACACGCACGACCTTCCCGGTCTTCCCTTCGTCTTTGCCGCTTAGCACCGCCACCATGTCGCCTTTTTTGATCCTCGCCATCACACAACCTCGGGTGCCAGCGAGATAATTTTCATGAACCGCTTGTCGCGCAGCTCGCGGGCCACCGGGCCGAAGACCCGGGTGCCCTTCGGGTTGTTCTGGGTGTCGATCAGCACAACGGCATTCGAGTCAAACTTGACGGTGGTGCCGTCCGGCCGGCGGATCGGGGCGCGCGTGCGCACCACCACGCAGCGGACGACCTCCCCCTTCTTGGCGAGGGCATCGGGATCGGCTTCTCGGACGTGGCCCGTTAGGACATCGCCCACGGCGGCGGTCCGCTTGTTGCCTCGCCTGATGACCCCGATGGCCCACACGCGCTTGGCGCCGGTGTTGTCGGCCACATCGAGCTGTGTTCGGACCTGGATCATGTCGGCTCGGGGCTCGGGGCTCGGGGCTCGGGGCCCTGGGGAGCCTGCCCGGAGCCCCCAGCCTCCAGCCCAGAGCCGACGTTGGGCTTCTGCGTTTCGTCCTCGGGGATCGGCGGCGCGCTGGACGCCTGCTGGAGCACCTCGACCAGCCGCCACCGCTTGTCCTTGGACAGCGGCCGCGTCTCCATGATCTTCACGACATCGCCGATCTTCGCGCGGTTGGTCTCGTCGTGCGCCTTGAACGTGTTGGACCGCTCGAGCGTGCGCACGTACTTCGGATGCCGGACCAGGCGGGTCACCCGGACGACGATGGTCTTCCGCATTCGGTTGCTGACGACGACGCCGATCCGGATCTTGCGCCGGGGCCGTGCGGCCACCGCGGGTTGCGCCATCACGCGAACCATCCCTTCCTCATGGCGACCCCTTGGCCTTCGCCTGCTGCCGCAGGGCGGTCAGCACGCGGGCGATCTGCCGCCGGCGCGCGGACAAGAGGTGCGTCTGCTGCAGCGATCCGTCTTTGGCTTTGAGCCGGGCCTGCCAGAGCTCCTGGCGGAGCTTCTCCACCTGCGCCCGCAGGTCCGCTTCCGGCATCGCCGCAAGATCGTGCATGGAGACGCGGGGCTCAGCCATGCTCACCCTGCGAGCTCATCCTTGCGGCTGACGAGCCGCATTTTCAGCGGCAGCTTCGAGGCGGCCACGCGGAACGTCTCTTTCGCCAACAGCTCGGGAATCCCCCCCACCTCAAAGAGAATCCGCCCGCGCTTGACGACCGCCACCCAGTGGTCCACCAACCCTTTCCCGGCCCCCATCGGCTTCTCCTGGCCGTGCACCGTCACCGGCTTATCCGGGAAGACCCGCAGCCACACCTTCCCGCCCCGGCTGAGGGCGCGGCTGATCGCCACCCGGCACGCCTCGAGCTGGGCCGCGGTGACCCACCCGTTCTCCAGGGCGCGCAGCCCGAATTCGCCGAAGGCGAGGCGCGTGCCGCCCTTCGCGGCCCCCCGGCGCTTCCCGCGGAAGGCCTTGCGGTACTTAATCCGTTTGGGGAGCAACAGCGGCATGGCCGCTCGCCTCCGTCTGGGACCCCTGCGGCGGGATGATCTGCCGCCGTCGCGGCGCGGCTTTCTCCCGCTCCATCGAGACGAGATCGCCCCGGCAGATCCACACCTTGACGCCGATGCACCCGGCGGTCGTGTGGGCGGTGCCGACGCCGAACTGGATGTTGGAGCGCAGCGTCCCCAACGGCACCGTGCCGGCCCGGTAGACCTCGCGCCGGGTCATCTCGGAGCCGGCGAGCCGCCCGTCGCACACCACCTTGATGCCCTTGCAGTCCTTGGATTCCATCGCCTGCTGGATCGCCCGCTTCATGGCGCGGCGGAAGGCGATCCGTTTTTCCAGCTGGAACGCCAGCGAGTCGGCCACGAGTTGCGCTTCCACCGCGGGGTTGGTGATCTCGACGTAATCCATCTTCAACTGCTGCTGCGTGCCCACGATCTTCTGGACCGCCTCCTGCAACCGCTGGATGTTCTCCCCCTTGCGCCCGATCAGGATGCCCGGGCGCGCGGTCGAGATCGCGATGCGGATGCGCTCGGTGGAGCGCTCGATGACCACCCGCGAGACGGCGGCGGAGGCCAGCGCCTTCTGCAAGAGCTCCCGGATGCGCCGGTCCTCTTGCAGCGCTTGGATGAACTGCTTCTTGCCGGGGGCAAACCATCTCGACGCCCAGTCCCGCGACAACTGCAGCCGCACGCACTGGGGGTTCACCTTATGTCCCATCGCACCTCAGGTTCGTTTGTCCAGCTCCACCGTGATATGGGTCGTCCGTTTGATGATCCGCGTGGCGCGCCCGAACGCGGCGGCCCGGAACCGCTTCCACCGCGGCCCCTCATCGGCGACCAGCTTGGTGATGACGACGTCGTCCTCGCGCAGGTCAGGATACCGCTGCCGGGCGTTGGCGAACGCGGAGGCCACGAGCTTCGCCACCGGCTTGGCGGCCCGGCGGTTCACCGCCGAGAGGCGCGCCAGGGCCTGCGCCACCGTGTGGCGGCGCAGCGGCCGGATGACGTACCCGACCTTCCGGGGCGTCATGCGCACGTGACGGGCGATCGCTTTCGCGAGCATCGGCTCACTTCTTCTCCTTCGCCGAAGGCGCCGCCGGCGCGGCGGGGGCGGTCGGGGCCTGCGAGACCGTGGCCTTCGTCCCGATCGGACCCGCCACTGCTTTCTTGACGCCGCCGTGCTTGCGGAACACCCGGGTGGGGGCGAACTCGCCCAGCCGGTGGCCCACCATGTTCTCCGTGACGAAGACCGGCAGGAAGGCCTTGCCGTTGTGCACGAGGAAATGCAGCCCCACAAAGTCCGGGGTTACGGTGGAGCGGCGGGACCAGGTCTTGATCGGCTTGCGGTCGTTGGTGGACTGCGCCGCCGCGACCTTCCGCTGCAGCGGCTCATCCACGAACGCTCCCTTTGCGGTCGACCGTCCCATTGCCCTATCGATCTCCGCAGAAAATGCGGTTGACCATCGCTATCGCCGGCGCTTCACAATGAAGCGATTGGAATACTTGTTCGGATTGCGCGTCTTGCGGCCCTTCGTGTGCCAGCCCCAGGGCGAGACCGGATGCGGATTGCCCTGGCCCGACTTCCCCTCCCCGCCGCCATGCGGGTGGTCGACGGGGTTCATCGCGACCCCGCGCACATGCGGCTTGCGCCCAAGCCAGCGCGACCGGCCGGCCTTGCCGATCATGATCGATTTGTGCTCCGAAAACCCGAGCTGGCCGATCGTCGCCCAGCAGTCCTGATCGACGAGGCGCACTTCCCCGGAGGGCAGCTTGACATGCGCCTGCTCGCCCTCCTTCGCCTGGATGAGCGCGAACGAGCCGGCCGAGCGGACGATCTGCCCGCCGCGGTTCTTCTGCAGCTCAATATTGTGGATCATCTGCCCCGGCGGAATCTGGCGCAGCGGCATGGCGTTGCCGACCTTCACTTCAGCGGCCTCGCCCGCGAGAATCGTCTCGCCCACGCGCAGGCCGTCCGGCCAGAGGATGTAGCGTTTCTCGCCGTCGGCATACTGGACGAGCGAGATGCGGGAGCTCCGGTTCGGGTCGTATTCCACGGACAGCACGGTCGCCGGCACCCCGGTTTTGTCCCGCCGGTAAAAATCGATGTGCCGGTACAGCTGCTTGTGGCCGCCGCCCATGAAGCGGCTCGTGACATGGCCGTGGACGTTCCGCCCGCCGGTCTTGGGCATGGGCGACAGCAGCGACTTCGCCGGCTTGGTCCGCGTGAGCTCCGCGAAATCCGCCCGGATGTGGTACCGCATCGTCGGCGTGGTCGGTTTTGGTGTCTTGATGCCCATGGGTGTCGCGTCCCCGTTAACTTTGGACTTCGATTTTTTGCCCTTTGGCCACCGTGACAATCGCCCGCTTGCGGTCCGGCCGCCTGCCCTGCCGCATCTGGAGGCGCCGCCACTTGCCATGGATGGTGTGGGTATTGACGTGCTTCACGGCGACCTTGAACAGCGACTCGACCGCCTGGCGGATCTCCACCTTGTTCGCGTCCGGCGCGACATCGAGCAGGTACTGGTCGCTCCCGGCGATCCGGGTGCCCTTCTCCGACTGCACCACCCGCCGAATAATCTCAGTCGCTGGCCGCATTCTGAGTCTGCGACAATCCCCTTCGAAAAGGTCCGGCTGTTCCGCTCGTCGCATCGTTCTTCACACGCGCTTCCAGGCGCGCCAGCGCCGCCTTCGTCACGAGCACCTTGGGCGCGTTGAGCACGTCCCAGGCGTTCAGGCTCGCGGCGCGGCGCAGCTCGAAGCGCGCCAGGTTGCGCAGCGATTTCACCAGTGCCTCGGACGGCTCATCCAAGACGATCACCGCGCTCCGGTTCACCTGGAACGTCTTGGCCAATCCGGCAAACGGCTTGGTCTTCGGGGCCTCCGCGCGCAGATCCTCAACCACCACCAGCCCCTCGCCCTGCAGTTTCCCCTTGAGGCTTTCCAGCAGCGCCTTGCGCCGAATCGCCTGGGGCAGCCGGAAGCCGAAGTCCCGCGGGTGCGGGCCGAAGACGATGCCGCCATGCCGCCACAGCGGGGACCGGATCGATCCCGCGCGCGCGCGGCCGGTATGCTTCTGCCGCCAGGGTTTCTTGCCACCGCCAGAGACATCCGCCCGGGTCTTGGTGGAGGCGGTGCCCGCGCGCAGGTTCGCCCGGTACATGGCCACCGCCTGAGAGAGCACAGCGGTGTTCACGCGCCCGTCCCACAGCCCCGGATCCAGCGAGACCACGCCCACCTGCTTCCCCTGCAGATCGTAGACCGGTACGTCCATGCGCGAATCCTGCGTTACTTTTCTGCTCGGACCGCTTCTATTTTCCTACCTGCCTGCCGGCAGGCAGGTCGATGGCCTGCGGGAAAAGAGAAGCGGTCCGGCTGGTGCGCTACTTTTTCGCCTTTGCCTTCTTGGCGGCGGCCTCATCTTCCTCTTCGACGACGACCTGGACGGCTTGCGGTCGCTTGATCAGGCCCGGGTGCTTGCGCGATTTGCGGATGATGACCAGGCCCTGCTCCGCCCCAGGCACCGCGCCTTCGATCAACAGCAGATGGTGCTCAGGATCCAGCCGCGCGATCCGGACATTCTGGACCGTGACCTGGGCCGCGCCCATGTGCCCAGGGAGATGGTGCCCGCGGATGACGCGCCCTGGCGTCGTCGTGGAGCCGATGGAGCCCGGCGCCCGATGGGACATGGAGCCGTGCGTCTGGGGGCCGCTTTTCCAGCCCCAGCGCTTTCGCCCGCCCTGGAACCCCTTGCCGATCGAGGTCCCGGTGACGTCTACCAGCTCAAACGGTTGGAAGAGTTCCACCGTGAGCTGCTGCCCGACCTTCCACTCGCCGGGGTCTGACTCCCGCCCCTCGCCAGACCGGGGGGGGGTGTCTGACCCCGGTCGGACGCGAAATTCCCGCACGTGCCGAAACGGGCCAGTCCCGGCCTGCTTGAACTGGCCGAGCAGCGGCTTATTCACCTTCCGCTCCGGCACCGGTTCAAAGCCCACCTGGACCGCCCGATAGCCGTGACGGGCGCCCTCGCGCACCTGCAGGACGGCGCACGGCCCGGCCTGGACCGCCGTCACCGCGCGCCGCCGGCCGTAGTCGTCGTACACATGCGTCATCCCCAATTTTTTCCCGAGTAACCCAATCATGAACAGCTGTCAGACACTTTTCCCGCTTTGGAAGGTGTCAGGCACCTTTCCCCGATTGAAAAGTGTCTGACACCTGTTCCGCGCCTTTACTTGACCTCGACGTACACCCCGGATGGTAAAATCAGCTTACGGAGGGCATCGATGGTCTTTGATGTGGGCTCCAAAATATCGATCAACCGTTTATGCGTCACCATCTGAAATTGCTCGCGCGCCTTCTTGTCGATGAACGGCGAACGCAGCACGGTGAAGAGCTCCCGGCGGGACGGCAACGGGATCGGCCCGGAGACCTTGGCCCCGGTCCGCTGCGCGGTTTCCACGATCTCTGTCGTGGAGAGATCGAGCAGTCGGTGGTCGTAGGCCTTTAGCTTGATCCGGATCTTCGCCTGCGGTTGCGCCATCACGAACTGCGCTCGGGGCTCGGGGCTCGAGGCCCCGGGCACCTGCCCCCAGCCCGCAGCCCTGAGCCCTGAGCCGCGCTCACTCTGTCTCTTATACACATCTCCGAGCCCACGAGACTAGGCATGATCT